>JARKQW010000171.1 GCA_029974695.1 Syntrophobacteraceae bacterium
GAAGTGAAACCGGGGATTGTTCACCAACGGCCCCAGCCGATCGTCGGCCAGGTCCATTCCATAGACTTCCCAATCGGTTTCCGCCATGGCCCGACGAACCAGGTGGCTCCCGATGAAACCGTTGACGCCCAGAACAAGAATCTTCACGGTTCCACGCACTCCTTTTCTAGATTCAGGTTTCCCGGGTCCCGGCCGACCTGCACCGGGCTACAGGGTTCTCAAAGCAGGCGATCTCCCTCGCGGAGGACTTCGTGGGGCGGAAAACCCCGGTCCGGAGACCCCCCTTCCCAGCTCAGCGTGACCAGTTTGAGTCGCCCTTCCCCCGTTTGCACCCACCGCTCCTCTCCCACGGCCGTCACGGTGCCCGGAGGCCCGTGGGTCTCCCCCCCCTCCCGCACCTCGCCCCACCAGACGAGGATCTTTTTCCCGTCCAGGATCGAAAAAGCCCCGGGGTAGGGCCAGGCCACGGCTCGAATGAGGTTGTAGATGCGCCCGGCGGGCCACTCCCAGTCGATGCGCCCGTCTTCAGGCCGCCTCCCTCCAAAATAGTCGGCAAGGCTGTGGTCCTGGGGAATTCGCGGGGCCGTTCCCTCCATCACTCGAGGCATCATCTCTCTCAAAAGCTCCTCAGCGGCGGGCTCGAGCTTGCGGAACAGCGCGTAGGCCGTATCGTCCGGGGCAATGGCCACCGCCCTCTGCCCCACAATGTCTCCCGCATCGGCCTGGCGCACCATATGATGGAGGGTGACTCCCCCGACGGTTTCCCCGTGAAGGATCTGCCAGTTGACGGGGCATCGGCCCCGGTATCGCGGCAACAGGGACCCGTGCAGATTCAGGGCCGCCCGGCGCGGGACCGCCAGGACCTTCTCGGAAATCATGTGCCGGTAGTAACAGGAGAGCAGGACCTCCGGGGCGAGAGTCCGGACCAATGCCAGGAGTCCCGGGGAATCCAGGTCCTCGGAATAGTGGACGGGGATCTTTTTCTCCCCGGCCTTTTCCGCCAGGGATTCAAACCATCGGTTCTCGTTGGGATCGTCCCGATGGGTCACCACCGCGTTAACGGGAATGCCCAGCTCGGTGAGAACCTTGAGGGCGATGCAGCCCATGTTGTGATAGCCGAAAAGAACGACGGACATGGTCACTCCTGCGTTGGACGAAGATGGACAGCCACCAGCTTATTCTTCCATGCCCCTTTGTCCTCCCAGGGTTCGGACCTCTCTTCGAGGACAAACCCTTCCCTCGCCGGGGGCGGCAAGAGGGGGAGCAGGGTCGGCAGATCCCCCCGGCGGGAAACCAGGACCTTGACCGGCGGAGAAGAACGGAGGAATTCGGCCACCGAGTCGGCGTCCTCCAAGACCTTCACGGGCCGGGGAGATCCCAGGTAAAAGAGCACATTCGTTGCGTATTTTCGATAGAAACCGATGTCCCCGGGGGCAATATCCTTCACAACCTGCCGAAGGGCCAGGGAGAAATTCTTTTCGGTGCGATACACCTCGAGGACCCCCTGCTGCCAGCAGAAATAGGCTCCCAATACCGCTACCGCCATGACCCCCAGGGGCGCGAGCCCCTGGTTCAATCCCGTGAGTCGACTCCAGAAATCCTTCTTCCGCCGGGAAAGAGCCCAGACCCCGAAGCAGAAGGCCCCACAGAGGATCAAGCCGGCCTGCAACCCCGCAGGGGGAATGAAACCGGTGCGACTCTCGATCCAGGGCCGCACCAGGGGGCTCATCATCGCCCCGACCGCCAGCACGAGGAATGCGGCCTCCGTGGTGGCGAGCCCCCAGCGCTTCCAGGGGATCCGGGACCCGGGCTCATC
>JARKQW010000179.1 GCA_029974695.1 Syntrophobacteraceae bacterium
CTCCTCGTTGCGAAGCCCCCCGCTGACGATGGCCACGGTGGCCTCGGGAATCTCGAGATGGGTCTTGTCCCCCAGCTGCCCGAAGTACTTGTGATCCATGAGCACGGGACTGTGGACGAATTCCACCAAACCCAGCACGTCCAGGAGCCTTTCTCCCATATCCACAATGGATATTTCACAGCCGGAACATGCATTCAGCCATTCTTGAACGACGGTCACCGACATGTCTGTCCTCCTCATGAAGCGGCAGCCTGGGCGACCCGGCGGTTCAGGGGGGACGGTCCCAGCTGACGAATCCGATCTGTCATTTGCGTCACGGCCTCTACGAATCGATCCGCTTCCGCCGAGGAGCACCACACCAGTTGGAATCGTTCCTTCTCCAACCCGTACGCACGCACCATTTCCTCGATGACCCGGGCTCTTGCCTGTGCTTTGTGATTACCATCCTGGTAATGACATTCGCCCAGGTGTCATCCCATGACCATGACGCCGTCGGCCCCCAGGTCGAAGGCGTTCATGACCATCTTGGAATGAACCATGCCCGAGCACATGACTCGGACCAGCCGAATGCTCGGGGGATATTGCATCCGAGACACCCCGGCCAGGTCCGCGGCCGCATAGGTACACCAATTGCAAGTAAAGCCGATGATTTTTGGTTCAAAATCCATTTCCATCTCCTTGAAGAAAGACCGTCGGTCTCTCGATTCGACCTTTGGTCGCCTTGGGTCCGGGGCGACGGATCGGGCCGGGGGAGGACGGCTTTCCCGGGCGGGGCGCCTCGGGGAGTCCCGCCTCCGGGGATTCGCGCCTCGCCTCCAGCCTCTCGCCCCTCGCCCCTCGCCCTTTTCAGGACGCCAGGGCCGCCTCCACCTGGGAATTGATCTGATCCAGGGAGAACCCCGCCACCCGCACTCCGTCCTTGGGGCAGGTCCCCTGGCACATTCCGCACCCCTTGCACTGGGCCGCGTTGACCTCGATGCGGGAAACGCGCCGTCCTGCCTCCCCGACCTCGTGCACCAGGCTGATGGCCTTGAAAGGACAAACATCCAGGCAAAGGGCGCAGCCGTCGCAGTTTTCCGGCACGACCCGGGCCTTGATGGGCTCGAGGTTGTAGCGTTCGTTGGCGAGGACCGCCATGGCTCTCCCAGCGGCGGCCTTGGCCTGGGTGACGGCTTCGTCCACGGGTTTGGGATAATGGGCCAGCCCGGCCAGGAACAGTCCGTCGGCGGCAAAATCCACGGGGCGAAGCTTGGCATGGGCCTCCTGGAGAAAGCCGTCGGTGTCGGTGGAGAGCTTGTAGATCTTTGCCAGCTCTTCATTGGCGGGGTTCGGCACGATGGCCGTGGCCAGGACCACGATGTCCGTCACGATGCGCAGGGGCTCGTGGGTCACGTGATCCCACACGAAGACCTCGAGAGTCCGAGGATCCACGGGGTTCACCCTGGGTTTTTCGTGCATTTCATAGTTGAAGAAGAGGACTCCCTTGGAACGGGCCTGGCGGAAGAGTTCCTCCCTTTCCCCGTAGGTCCTCAGGTCGCGATAGAGGATGAACACTTCCCGGTCGGGGTTTTCCTCCTTGAGGTCGATGGCCGCCTGCACCGAATGGGTGCAGCAGACCCGGGAGCAATACATCCGGTCGGCTTCCCGGGACCCGACGCACTGGATGAAGACATAGGTCTTGGCCTCGGACAGGCGTCGATCTCCCATCCGGTGGAGCTTGTCGAACTCGATGGCCGTAAAGACCCGGTCCGACACCCCGTAGGAATACTCTTCGGGAATATGGGCCTGACCGCCCGTTGCGATGACGGCGACCCCGTGCTCGATGGTTTCGCCTCCCTTGCCGTTGGAGATGGTGGATCGGAAATTCCCCACAAAGCCTTCGGCGGCCGTCACCACGGATTCCATGTGCAGGGTGATGAGGGGATGGCTGCGTACCCGGGCATCCATTTCCTGAAGGGCGGGCTCGACGGGTTCTCCCTTCCAGGTCTTCTCGAGGAACCGGGCCTGGCCTCCCAGCAGGTTGCTTCTCTCCACCAGGTGGACGGGGAAGCCGTGGTCCGCCATCTCGAGGGCCGCCGCCATGCCTGCCAGGCCGCCTCCGATCACCAGGGCCGACTGGTTGACGCTGACCACCATCTCGGGAAGGGGGCTGAGCAGCCCGACTTTGGACACGGCCATGCGCACCAGGTCCTTGGCTTTTTGAGTCGCCTTTTCCGGCTCGTTGGAATGCACCCAGGAATTCTGGTTGCGGATGTTGGCCATCTCGAACAGGTATTCGTTCAACCCCGCCGCCTTGAGGGTCTCCCGGAAGACGGGTTCATGAGTGCGGGGGGTGCAGGCGGCCACCACCACCCGGTTGAGTTCCTTTTCCCGGATTCGATCCCGGATGATGTTCTGGGTATCCTGGGAACAGCTGAACAGGTTTCGTTCCACGTGGGCCACGTAGGGCAGCGATCCGGCAAAATCCTCCACCTCCTTCACGTCCACCACCCCGGCGATGTTGGTGCCGCAATGGCAGATGAAGACCCCGATGCGGGGAGCTTGCCCCTCGACGGGGCGTTCGGCGGGATATTCCTTGCTTCGGGTGAGGGTGTTGCGAACGGCGGCCAGGGATCGGGTGGCTTCGGCCGAGGCGGCGGAGGCTTCCATGACCGTCTGGGGAATGTCCTTGGGTCCCACAAACGCCCCGCATGCGAAAACCCCGGGGCGAGTGGTGGCAATGGGGTTGAAGGAGGAGTTTTCGGCAAACCCGTTGGCATTGAGGGTGATGTCCGCCCGCCGGGCCAGGTCCAGAGCCCCCTGCGGGGTGCACAGGCCCACGGACAGGACCACCAGGTC
>JARKQW010000263.1 GCA_029974695.1 Syntrophobacteraceae bacterium
CGCGGGCGGGTAATTTGACTCTCAATTCCGAAAAGATGATCGTCACCCAGCAGGGCTGGCCCGTACTGGGCCAGAACGGTCCCATCCGAGTGGAACATTCCAACGTCCGCATCGAAAAAAACGGTCAAATCTTTGACGACCGGGGCAAGACCGAGGAGCAGGAGTTGGTGGGTACCCTGGATGTGGTGAAGTTTTCCCCCCAGGCACGGCTGGAGAAAGTTCGGGGGGGATATGTCAAACCCGTCGAGGACGAGGCCCCTTTGCCTGCGGAGCAATTCACGGTGGAGCAGGGGGCCCTGGAGGAATCCAATTTCAATCTCGTGGAAGAAATGGCCCGGATGATTGAATCGAGCAGGGTCTTTGAAGCCTATCAGAAGACGATTCAGGTGTTCGAGCAACAGGAAGCACAGCTCATCAACAAGTTGGGAAACCCCAACGGGTAGAAGGAGACCGAGATGATTCGCAGCCTATGGACGGCCGCAACGGGCATGGCCGCTCAGCAGATGAACATGGACGTCATCGCCCACAACCTGGCCAACGCCAATACGACGGGCTACAAGAAGAGTCGCGCGAATTTCGAGGACCTCATGTACCAGAATTTGACCCCTCCCGGAGCGGAAACGTCCAACAACACCCGTCTTCTCAACGGGGTGCAAATGGGGATGGGGGCCAAAACCGTCTCCGTTCAGAAAATCCACACCCAGGGGAGCTTCACCCAGACGGGGAACCAGTTGGACCTGGCCGTGGAGGGTCGGGGGTTCTTCAAGGTCTTGCGCGGCACCGATGAAGTGTACACGCGGGCCGGTGCCTTCAAAATGGACCAGGACGGCTACATTTGCGACGCCGAAGGAAACCGGCTGCAGCCGGAGATCAGCATTCCCCAGGGCGCCGTGGCCATCAACATCGATGCCGGGGGAAACCTCACCGCCGTCGACCAGGAAGGAAAAGCCCTGGTCACCCAGCGGCTGAACCTCTTCGATTTTCCCAATCCGGCAGGCATGATCAGCCTGGGCCGAAACTACTGCATGCCTACCGAGGCCTCGGGGGACTCCGAGACGGGCCAGCCGGGGGACGACGGCTTTGGGACCCTGCTCCAGGGCTTCCTCGAGAATTCCAACATCAACGTAGTGGAAGAGATGGTGAACATGATCGTGGGGCAGAGGGCCTACGAAGCCAATTCCAAGGTCATCAAGGCCTCCGACGACATGCTGCAGATGGCCAACAATGTAAAATCCTAAAAAGAACGGAGGGACCATGAGGGCCAAGACCTTCTTTTGGGCTGTCCTGCTCCTGGGTGCGGGATTTTCGGGCTTCTTCCCGTTCCCGCCCGGGGACTGCGCCGGTCCCGAATCGGTGTGTTGGGCCGGGGCCTCTGCCGTGAAGATCGAGTTTTCCTCCTCGGTCCTGGTTCACCGCAAACGGGTGACTCTGTGGGACCTGTGCAACCCGGAAGGAATCCCGGGAGATTGGATGGCCCTGCTGTCTTCCATCGACCTCGGAGAAGCCCCGTCTCCAGGCACCGAGAAGTACATCGAGGCCCCTCAGCTCAAGAGCTTCGTCCACCGTGTTCTGTCGTCCCGGGGAAAGGACCCGGCTCAATGGGAGCTTTCCATTCCCGACAGGATTCTCATCCGGCGGGAATCCATGCAGGTATCCCGGGAACAGATCGAGGGAATCTACCGGGACTATGTGCTCTCGAGGGGTCCGTGGAGCCCCCAGGACGTGGTCATACGGGGAATCCAGTATTCGGGGCCGGTGGACCTGCCTGCAGGGGAGCTTTCCTACGAAGTGACATCCCATCCCCAGGAGCGGTTCATGGGGAACGTGGCGGTCACCATCCAGTTTTCCGTCAACCACGAGAAGGATCGATCGCTGCGGGTGAGCGGGAAGGTGGATGTGTTCCAGGACGTGGTGGTCACCTCCCAGCCCCTCAAACGGAACGACGTCGTGTCGGCCAAGGACGTGGAACTGCAGAAGATGAACATCTCCGAATCCCCGGACCGTTTCGCCACCAAGATCGACCAGGTGGTGGGGAAACGGGTGCTTCGAGACGTGGGGTTGCGCCAGGCCGTTCCTTTGGCCGACCTGGACAATCCTCCGGCCCTCAAGCGGGGGGCTGCCGTCACCATGCTCTATGACTTGCCCGGCTTGAGACTCACCGCCAAGGGTCAGGTGCGGGAAGATGCCGGGGTGGGGGATACCGTGAGAGTGATCAACGTCATGACCAACCGCACGGTCCACTGCCGGGTCCTGGACCCCACGACGGTACGCGTCATTCCCTAGGGCGGCCGGGGGCCGCAGGGTCGAAGGGGGCCTTCCCCGTCCCGCCCGTCGGCGGGGGGCCCACATCCCGTGCCGTGTCGAGATTCCGGTCGGGCATCTTGCAAAACAGCGAGAGTAGAGCCATGCACCCGCAAGCAAACGATTCTTCTCATCCCGAGGAAAGGAAAAGGGGGAGGTTCTCCCCGGGGCGGCTGGCCGTGTTCCCCCTGGTGATCTCCGGGCTTTTTCTGGTTTCCTGCGCCACCACCCAACCTTCTCCCCCCCAGTCCGGCCCAGTGGTCCGAAGCCCCGTGCCCATGACGCCCATTCCTCCACCAACCCCCGGCGACGCCCCGGAGGCTCCCACCGGATCCTTGTGGGCCGCGGGGGGCAGCGGTTCCCTTTTTCAGGACCTCAAGGCGAGGAAAGTGGGCGATATCGTGACCATTACCGTGAGTGAAGAAGCCAAGGGGTCCAAGGAAGCAACCACTAAGGCTCTGCGCAGCAAGGACCTTTCGGGAACGTTTACCTTCGGGGGAGCCGGGCTGACCTCCGGGGGCGGTACCGGTGCCGCCGGGGGGGGCGGGGTTCCCGGCGCCACTTTCGGCCCGTACTCCGGGCAGTTCGGGACGGGATTTACGGCCGCCGGCGCCACCACGAGATCGGACTCCATGACCGCCTACATGACGGCGACGGTCGTGGACGTCCTCCCGGGAGGAAACCTCCTGATTCGAGGGTCCCGGTGGACGAAGGTAAACGATGAAATGCAGCAGATCGTCTTGGAAGGCATCATTCGGCCCAACGACATTACTCGGCACAACACGGTCCTTTCCCAAAACATCGCCGAAGCAAAGATCTTCTTCGTGGGGAAAGGCCCCGTCACACAGCATCAGAAACCGGGCTGGGCCTTCCAATTGCTGGACCTTATCTCCCCTTTCTAACGAGGTGCTCATGGGACGAACCGGGACCCGAACACTTCCGGCCGCGCTCCTGCTGACCGTCCTGTTTCTGGCATCGGTCGGCCACTCGGCGCGCATCAAGGACCTCGCCTATTTTCGCGGGACCACCTCCAACCCCCTCATCGGGTACGGATTGGTGGTGGGGCTCAACGGCACGGGCGACAAGGACAAGACCATGTTCACCGTGAACACCCTTGCCAACCTGCTGGACAACGTGGGCATTCGAGTGGACCCGACCCAGATCAAGGTGAAAAACGTGGCCGCCGTCATGGTGACGGCCAAGCTTCCCCCGTTCGCTCGAGTGGGCACCCGCATCGACATCCAGGTGTCCTCCATTGGGGATGCCAAGAGCCTCGAGGGAGGAACCCTCCTTTTGACCCCCCTCCAGGGACCCGACGCCAAAACCTACGCTCTGGCCCAGGGCCCCATCTCCGTCGGGGGTTTCAGCGTCTCGGGGCAGAGCGGAAGCACGGTGCAAAAGAACCATCCCACCGTGGGTTTCGTCAGCGGGGGGGCCACCGTGGAACAGGAGGTCCAGGTCCATTTCACCAACGTCCAGCAGCTGGACTTGATCTTGAAGAAACCGGACTTTACCACGGCCACGCGCGCCATGTCCCTGGTCAACTCTCTCGTGCCGGGCGCCAACGCCCAGGCGGTGGACGCCGCCACCATCAAGCTCACCGTCCCCGCCTCCTTCCAGGGCCGGGTTCCGGAAATGATCACCCAGGTCGAGAACCTCGAGATTCAACAGGAGATTACGGCCAAGATTGTGGTGAACGAACGGACCGGCACCATCGTGATGGGAGAGAGCGTCAAGATTCATCCGGTGGCGGTGGCCCACGGCAGCCTGACGGTCCAGATTACCGAACAGCAGGCGGTCTCCCAGCCCCTGCCCTTTAGCCGGGGGGAGACCACCGTCACGCCCCAGACCCGTATCGAAGTGCAGGAAGGCAAGGGCGCCCTTTCCATGGTGGGGGGAGTCACCATCGGCCAGGTGGTGAAGGGTCTGAACGCCATCGGTGCGAGTCCCCGGGACCTCATCAACATTCTCCAGACCATCAAGGCTGCAGGGGCCCTCCAGGCGGAGCTGGAGATCATTTAGGAGGGAAACGCGCCATGTTGCCGGGGGTGAGCCCCGAGTTGGGAGTTGCTCCCATGGACCCGGAGCTCAAGAAGAAGCGATTGAAGGAAGCCTGTCGGGAGTTCGAGGCCATCTTTGCCAACTACGTCCTCAAGAGCATGCGCGAGGGCATTCAGCGGGCGGAGGAACCGGACCAGGCAAGACAGGTATACGAGAGCCTGAGGGACGAAAGCCTTGCCCGGGAACTGAGCCGGGGTCCCGGGTGCGGATTGGCCGAGCTCATGTATCGGCAACTCCTGCCCCTGGTCGAGGCAGGTGAGAAACCGCAGAATCCGGTCCGAAATCCTTGAGAGGCGGACCGCAACGTTTGGGCCGGTTCGTTAAAGCAATGCCTCGATCCGACCGATAGAATCCTTATGCAAACGAACTCGGAAGGAAGGATCCGCTCATGAGACCTCGGGAAGCCGACAAACGGGTCCCAGCAGAGGGAGAGTGCTCCCCCCTCCAGGGAGAGCTCCTGGGAGTTTGCTCTCTCAAGGCGGAGCAACTGCTGCAAGTGCTGGAGGAAGAGTCTTCCGTGCTGAGAGCCTTTCAAACGGAGCAACTCCTCCCCCTCCTGTCCCGAAAGGAAGCCCTTACCCTGGAACTGGGAGAGAGCGTGGGGGAGTTGGCACGCTTGAAGGCTCTAAACGGCGCGGCGGCCGACAGCCCGGCCTATAAGCGGCTGGCGGAGCGGTTGAAGGAGATCAAGCAGAAGAATCGCTCGAACCAAGTCTTCGTAGAGGGTTCTCTCCTCTACCTGCAGGACCTGCTCAAGTGCCTTCGTCCTTCAACCTATTTGCCCGGCCGGGGGGGAGGCCCCCAGGCCGCCGCAATTGCCGTCAAGGGATTGGCGTTGAGGAAGGAGGCTTAGGATGTCCGGACTCATGGTGACCCTGGAAACCGCCAAGCGCACCCTTCTCACCTGCCAGGTGTGCGTGCAGACGGCTTCCCACAACATTGCCAACGCCGAGAGCAAGGATTACGCAAGGCAAAGGGTGGCCCAGGAGACGAGCACGCCTTACCAGGTCCGGGATACCTGGCTGGGGGCCGGGGCTCGAATCCGTTCCGTGGTCCAGGTCCGCAATGAGTTTATCGAGCGTCGCCTGACGGCGGCCGTCTCCAAAGAAGCGGATTACCGCACCCGGTCCACCCAACTGTCCCTCATCGAGGCGACTTGGGCCGATGACGGAGAGCAAGGGTTAAGCCAGGCCCTGGGAGCCTTTTGGGATGCCTGGGAGGCTCTGAACCGGAATCCCGACGGGATTTCCCAGAAAGCCTTGGTGGAAGAAGCCGTCCAAAGCCTGGTTGACCGGGTTCGGGACGCATACCGGGGCATGACGGAGATCGCGGTCGGGATCGAGAGCGAGGCGAAGAGCGGGGTGACCAAGGTCAACGGACTCCTGGAAGCGGTTGCCGCCTACAACGAGCAAATCATGAAGGCCGAGTCCACCGGGCAGCCCGCAAATGATCTGAGGGACCTTCGCTATGAGAAGGTGCAGGACCTGGCGGAGCTGATTCCCGTCCGGTGGGACGAAGAAGACAACGGGACCCTCACCCTTCGTGTGACGGATTACGGGTCCGACATCACCCTGGTTTCCGCCGGCGACTTC
>JARKQW010000272.1 GCA_029974695.1 Syntrophobacteraceae bacterium
CCGTGGACGTATGGGCGTCATCGCCGCTTCCCGAGGAGGGATCCGGTGCCGGGGCGATCATGGATGCGCCCGGTCGTTTTGCCGCCGAGTCCCGGAGGTTGGTTTCGGCGACTCGTCGACGGGCACGGGAGGGGGAATCCGCAGGGTTGGACCGCGCCGCCCGGCTCGAATTTCCGGTTGGTTTTTTGAGGGTTGTGATCTATGCTGCCGGGGAGGTTCCGTGCAGGCATGACGCGATTTTTCGGGTTTTCCGGCGCTTGTTTCTCGGTACGCCGAACTTGGGTCTCTAAGCACTCGGGGATCCGCTCCCGGCCTTATCCCCGGGCAATTTGCGGAACCCAGGGTCCGGTTCCGGCGGCGGCTTTCAGGCAACCGGTTCCCATCCCGGGCAAGCGCCGACTTGCCGGGGGCCAATCCTTCGATTCACGTTACGGTCAAGGTCCATGGCAGAATTCGTTTGGTGCAAGAAAGAAGAGTGCCGCCTGCCCCATTTTCGATGCCTCTTGTGCCGGGAGGACTGCTACTCGAGGGGTGAGTCCGCCGGGCAATTTGATTCCGCCCTCGAGGGTCTGATTCGATCGGGAAGATACAAGGAGCGTTTCGTCATGAGACGAATTGAAGACACTGCTGCCAGGAAAAAGGTCCCGTCCCCGGTGACCGGGGTAGACGAGGACGGGGAATCTCTGCAATCGAGGACGGAGCCGACGCCGCCCAAGGTTTATCTCTACGAGGAGGGAAGGCTGAAGCCCTTTTCTCCCGGGGAATACACCCGGGCGACCCTCTACCAGGTGGTGGAAACCTTCACCGTGGAGTCCAAGCTCGTTCGCCCCGAAGAATCCGGCACCCTGGCCTATGAAGGGAAGAGACCTTCCAAAAAGACCGTGCCCATCGTGATCAACAAGGAGGGTGAATGCCTCCTGCCGGAATCCTGGGAAGCTCTCGAGTCCCGCCCCGAGGACCTGGCCCACGCGGTGGAAGTCTTCGGAGCCAACCCCGTTCGCCAGGTCTTCGTGCTGAGAAGAAAAGAGGAATGACGACCCATTGACGACCCTGTCCGTACAAACCCTTGCCGGAAGGAGATGCAGGGTCCTGCTGTGGACGGTGGGAATCCTGCTGCTCTTTCAAGCCTGTACCAAGAGGGTTTGTCCCGTCACGGAGGATGCGGCGCCCCCTGCGGCTCCCCGTCCCTCCAGCTGCCCCGCACCCCGACCCGGAAGCGTGGCGGTGGCCGAAAAACCCCTCACGCGCTCCTCGGACTGCCGGACCGTCACCCACGAAGTCGCTCCCCTGGAAACCCTCTGGCGTCTTTCCCGGATGTACGACATCCCCGTGGAATCCATCTGTTCCGCCAACGGCATCAAGCCTTCGGATCCTCTCCATGTGGGTCAAAAGCTCGTCATCCCCAACACCCGTTCCTTTCGCCATGTCATCGCCCTCTACCCCAACCGGCGGTGGACTCATATCGTGGTGCACCATACGGCCACGGACATCGGAAAGGCCCTGCTCATCGACCGCACTCACCACGATCGCGGCTTCTGGCACGGCTTGGGGTACCATTTCCTCATTGATAACGGAACCTTGGGAAAGGGAGACGGACAAATCGAGGTGGCTCCCCGATGGATCAAGCAGCAGACGGGGGCCCATTGCAAGGCGGGCAACATGAACGAGAAAGCCATTGGAATTGCCCTGGTGGGGAATTTCAACGAAGATCTCCCGACTCCCCGACAACTTGACTCTCTGGCCTACCTGCTGGATTTGCTCACCCGGTACTACCGCATCCCCTCCAACCGCATTGTCGGCCATCGGGAAGTGCCCGGGGCCAACACCGACTGCCCGGGGTCCCGCTTCCCGTGGCACAGCGTTCGCCAGGTTCTCACCGCCCGGTAGGAAGTCAGGGGCTCGATCCCCGAGAAGAAAAGCCTGCGCCCCGGCAGACGGTTATTCGCAACAACCTCACGCCCTCACTGTGCATTTTTGGAATTTGAGGGGATATGGGTCTTTAAATGCGGGTTCTTTGTGTGTTATATTTTTAGCAATGTGCATTACCGTCGCTCCGCATGAAAGGAGCACCCTGTATTCTCCGCAGGGCCCGTCGGCGGCTTGAATCGGGAAGACGGGAGGTCGAGGATTCGAGTCACGCGAGGGTGCTCACGGGATCTTGGTCCCGTGGGGATGACGGTGCGGGGTCGGTGCCTCGCACGGTCCCTCTTTACCGAAGGGATGGCAGCCCGGTCGGAAGAAGTCGAAAGGGAGGGAGGAAGCCATGAACGAGCTCCTGGCGCCAGGTGGAAGCCTAGCAATGGTGGAAGAAGTCCTTGCCCGGGGTGCCGATGCGGTCTACGTCGGCGCCAAGGGGTTCAGCCGACGCAAGTGCGCCTGGGAAATGGAAGACTCTCAAATCCGTGAAGCCGTCGAGACGGCCAAACCCCGCAACGGGAAGATCAGGGTAGCCCTCAATGCCGAAATTCCCCCCGAACGATCCATGGTTCTCATGGGGAAGATCGCCAAGTATGCCTCCTGGGGGATCGAAGGCGTCATCGTAAAAACCCCCGCCGTGATCCGGATGGTCAAGGAGAACTTTCCAGGACTGGTGATCCACGCCAGCGTGGGGTGCAACATCCAGACCCCCGCCCAAATGAGGGAATACCGGGAATACGGTGCCACCCAGATCGTGGCCAGCACGGAAATCGATACGGTGGAAAAGCTGAGGACCTTCAAGGAAGCGGCCGACCGTTTAAACCTGGCCGTGGAAGTGCTCATCCACGGCAATCGTTGCGTGGGGGGAGTGGGAAACTGTACCTTCCATGAGCTCATCAGCGACTGTTATATCGTGAAAAAGTACCGGGACGAGGACGGGAACGAGATCATCGAATACGAAGGTTGGCCCGATCGGAGCGGCAGCTGTTTCCGCCTTTGCCTTCTCACCGATGCCCAGAGGACCAAGGTGCTCGAGCAGCGGGGACGCAGTTCCGAGCAGATTCGTTCCATCAACGGGCGGATCCGCATGCGCCCTAACGTCGCCTTCGCCATGAACGGCAAGGAACTTTGGGAGGTCATGGATCTCGGGCTGCACACCTTGAAGGTTCAGGGTCGGGAATATCCCGTGAGCCTCATCGGGCGAATGATCCAGCTCTACCGATGTTTCATCGAAGCTCATCGGGAAGGAAAGCCCTCTGATTCGCCCGAGCTGGCACCCCTGCAGCGGGAACTGGACGATCTGGCCAGGGACCGGGACCGGGCCCGGATGGAAAAGACCCGGGAGCTCCACGGAAACATCAAGGGGCTTCATTCCTGAGATTGGCCCCCGGAAAGGCGGCATCCTCGAGGGCATCCAGGAGTGACAACGCAATTCTTTCGCTGCATCCGCGGTTCCTGTCCATGAGTTCTTTTGCGCGGGTCCCCATGGATTTGCGCATTTCGATGCCCCCCAACCACACCCGCAGGGTGGAGAGGAGTTCCGCGCCCGAATCCACCCTTGCGGCACATCCCGATTCCAGGAGCATGGCCTCCATGTCCCGGAAGTTCGACATGTGGGACCCCCACACAGTCGGTTTTCCCACCGCCGCAGCCTCCAGGGGATTGTGCCCCCCGAAGGGCACCAGGCTCCCCCCGATGAAGGCGGCGTCCGCCAGCCCGTAAAATCGACCCAACTCGCCCAGGGTATCCAGCACGTAAACATCCTTTCCCACGGCGGACTCCCCTGTCGATCGGGCGGCCCACGAGAATCCCCGGGCCGAGGCCCGGCCTCCGATTTCGGTTCCCCTTCGAGGTTGACGCGGGGCAAGGATGAGCAGGAGTTCCGGCAGGTCCCTCCGAAGGCTCGCGTGCACATCGAGGAGGATTTCTTCCTCGCCGGGATGGGTGCTCCCGGCAATCCAGGCGGGACGGTCCTGGTCGCCCAGCACCTCCCTGCGAAGATCGAGGAGCCCCTCCCGTGATTCTCGGGGACGCGACGAGTCGAACTTGAGGTTTCCTTCCAAGCGAATTCTCTCGGGTCTTACTCCCAGATCCAGAAACCGGGAAGCATCTCCGTCCGATTGAGGGAAGATGCACTCAAATTCCTCCAGGATGGACCGCACCAGGGGCTTGAACCGCAGGAACCGGCGGTAGGATCGCTCCGAGAGCCTTCCGTTGACGAGAACGGCGGGGACCCGGCGGCGGCGCAGGGTCCGCAGAAAATGAGGCCACAGGTCCGTTTCCACCAGGACGAACCGGCGGGGTTTTAGCCGGGAAACCAGCAGGTCCGCGGTCCAGGGGAAATCGTGGGGCAGGACAAAAAAGGTGGAAACCCACGGACTCAGGCGTTCCCGGGCCGTCGCCCAGCCGGTGGCGGTGGCGCTGGAAAACAGGATCCGAGTTTCGGGAGAAAGGGCC
>JARKQW010000281.1 GCA_029974695.1 Syntrophobacteraceae bacterium
CTGGTAGCAGGACCAGGAAGGTCCCGTTTCATCCACATTCTCGAGAATGAAATAGAAGGCCCGCCCCGTGGAGAAATGCTTCTTTAGTTCCCGGTGGCATCCCTGCATGGCGGGTTCGAAACGATCGTCGGCATCCAGCCACAGGACAGAACGTCCCCGAGCCTTCTCGAGGGAAAAGTTGCGGGCGGCGGAAAAGTCGTCGCACCAGGGGAAATGGTAGACGTAGGGGGTGAAGCGGGAAGCCACGACTTGGGTGTCATCCCGGGAACCCGTGTCCACCACTACGAGCTCGTCGGCAAAATCGGCGAAATTGTCCAGGGCTTCCCCCAACTGGTGGGCCTCGTTTTTCACGATCATGCAGACGGATAGAGCGAATCGAGAGGTCGTCATGCCCTGGATTCCCGTAGCCGGGGGCTTCATTTGCCCGCCGAAGACGCGGCAGTTCGCGAAAGGGCCAGGTGGTACCGTGCCTTCTCCGGGTCTCCCACCTTCAGGAACAGGCCCGCAAGGATTCGGTCCACTCCCGCCTCGGGAGGACACTGGCCCCGCACCCGGGTGAACGCTTCGATGGCCTTGGGGAAATCCCCCGCTCGAATCCGTGCGGTTCCCAGGAGGCACCCGACGGTCGGGTTTTGGGGACGTGCACGGACAAACTCCTCGAGGAATCGGACCCAATCTCCGTGCCTGCCTTGTGCTCCAAAGCGGACTTCGATCCCTCGGAGAAGAGCCTCGAAATCGTCTCCCTCCGCCGGGATCCCCTCGAGGACCCGCACCAGGGCATCGTAGTTTCGAGCGTCGGCAAGGGCGCCCAGCAGGCGATCCAGCAAGCCCCGGGAAGCCCGGGCAAGGACGGATCGTTTCTTCTCGAGGAGGGACGGCAGCAACGGCATGGCGTCCGGACTCCGGGCAAAGCACTCGAGGATCTGCAGGGAAGCCGCAATCTCCTCCTCAGTGGTCTCCCGGGAAGCCTCAAAATACCGCAGGGCCCGGGACGGGTCTCCCGCCCGCAGGTGGGCGTAGGCCAGGGGCAGGGAAAGGGAATCGGCCGGGATACCCAATCGTTTTGCCGTCGTCAGGTGGTCAAGGGCTAGGTCAAACTCTTGACAGTTCAGGGCGCAGACACCCACGAGCCGATGGGCCTCGGCATCCTGCGCCCGTTCGATCGCATATTTTCGAAGGTATTCGAGGGCACGGGGAAAATCCTGCGTCTGCAGGAAGCAAACCCCGATCATTTTCCACAGGTCCGCCTCTTGGATGGAGTGCTCCTGGCTCAACCGGGTGGTTCGTTTTTCCGGGGGAAGACGGAGAAACTCGTTTACCCGGAGCAGATGAGGCAGGGCGTTCGGGTAATCGTTTTGCTGAAACAGGGCAAATCCCAGGAAAAGCCGGGCCGTGTTTTGGACGGGAACGGAGCCCAGGGATTCCGTTGCCCGTCGAACCGCCTGGGAATAGCAGTGATTCAGAATGTGATGGTAGCTCAGCAGGTTCAGGATGAGGGCCTTCAAATTGGGAGTCAGCCCCCGGGCCTCGAGGGCGTTCTCGAGGGCCTCCCGGCTTTCCTCCATCCTTTGGAGCCCCAGGAGGGTGAGACCCAGGTAGTACAGGGCGTACCCGTCGTCGGGGTCCCTTTCCAGGGCTTTTCGGGTTAAATCCAGGTTCCGCTCGAGCTTCTTCACCTCCTCGGCTCGTTCTATGTCGTAGCCCAGGTGTTCGATAAAGAAGCCCGCCTGGGCGATGTTGGCGTTCACCTTTTCGAGAAAGGGCTCGACCCGCTCGTGCACTTCCCCCGAAAATCGGATCCCCGGGTAGCGTCGGAACATCCGAACGTTGTAGACCACCTGAAAGTAGACCTGCCCCCGGTGATTCCTCCGGTTCTTGATGGGCGTCGAGTAGGCGTCGACGCCGGGAACGGCCGCGGCCCTGCGCAGGCAATCCCCCATTCCGTCGGGGTTGAGCCTCTCGTCGGCATCCAGATAGAGGACCCATTCCCCCCGAGCGTGGCGCAGGGATTCGTTGCGAGCCGCCGAGAAATCCCGGTTCCACGCAAAGGAAAAGACCCTGGCCCCCAACGCCCGGGCCAGCTCGACGGTCCCGTCCCGGGAACCCGTGTCCACGACGACGATCTCGTCCACCAAGGTCCGCACGCTCTCGATGCATGCAACCAGGTTGGCCTCCTCGTCCTTGACGATCATGCACAGGGAAACGGTGGGATTGGCGTTCATGGTGGACCGGTCCTACGGCAGACGGCTCAACATTTGTTGCAGTCGCTTCCGAATCGTGTGTTCCTTCAACAATCGCTCGTATCCCGCAGCCGCCACGGCTTCCCGCTGGTCGGGACGGAGGAGGAAGTATTCCACGAGACGGGGCAATTCGTCCAAGGTGCGGTACGAGACGATTTCCGTTCCCGGGTGGAAAAGATCCGCGAGGGCGTCGCTATGGTCCGCCAGGACAAAACCTCGGCAGGCGACGACGTCGAAGACCCTCATGGTCACGATGTCTTTCTGGTAGATGCGGTTGATGTCCAGATTGACGGACGTGGCATTGTAGATTCGGGTCAGCTCCCGGTAATGTCCGGCGGGCCCGCAGTAGGTGACGCTTTCGGGAAGGAGCCCCTTCCACCCTTCGTCCCCCCACAACTTCACCTGGAATCCTTGGAGCCTCGAGAGCACCTGGACTCGTCGCCGGGAGGCCGCAACCTCCCCGATGCAACGGGTCAGGTCCACCCTTCGTCCCCGGGAATCCAACACACAGTCCCGGGGGACACTCCCGGCCTCTCTTTCTGCAAACATCTCCTCGACGACGTAGCGATCGCACTCCCGGGCCTGGCGATCCAAGGCCCGAGAGAACAGCTGGTCGTAGTTCGACGCAGATGAACCCGTGGAACCGTCGGATTGGGCGATTTGCCCGGTAAGATCCCGGTACAGGCGGGCCAGGATTTCCGCCTGCCCGGCCATGGAACTTCCCACGAAGGAAACCTGGGCCCCGTAGCGGGCCGTTTCCCGCTCATCCAGGGGCATGGGGCGGCGTCGCCGGGGGTTGGCCGCCAGGGGGAGGTATTCCACACGGCGAAACCCGGCTGCACGGTGCAAGGAGACGTTGGACTTCCGGTAGGTGTACACGAAGGAGCGGGTAAGGTCCGACTTTCCCGGCAGGGGTCGTTCGATGCTGGGGTCGATCTCCCACACGATGAGGGGAATGCCCAGGGATTCGCATATCTCCGGAAGACCCCGGCAAAGGTTCACCGTGACCACGAGGTGCGGATCCAGGGTCCGAATCTGACGGAGGGTTTCCTTCTCGGAAACCCGCTGCGGGTCCCACGCCAGGACCGCGTAACCTTCCTGCCGAAGGGCATCGGCAAGGTCCGATACAAAGAGTCCTCCCGCTCCGACCAGCGCCTTCCGGGCCGGGCGCACCCGGCCGGATTCCACAAAACGCCTCTCTTCCTCGTAAAGGGAACCGAGAACGGGATGATGCCAGCAGAAGCGATCTTCAAGTTCTTGTCCCGGCAAAAGGCCCAAATCCGTCCCCAGGAGAAACCGCACCCGGCCTGCCAGGATGTCCCGGGAAAAATCGAAGCAGGTGAGGGTGAGCCGAAGCAGCCAGGGGTCCCGTTCATAGGCCAGGATGGGTCTCGAGAGATCGGCGTCCCGGAGGAAGGCGTTCAGGTAGTAGCCCAGGCCCAAGCCCAGGCACAGAATTCCCCGCCGACACTCCTCGGGAAGAGAGCGCACGGCTTCCCGGGCCTCTCGAAGGGGATCTTCGGCCGAATGGAGGAAAACCGGCCGGGACTGCTTCAAAACGGCGGTGGGACTGCCCGAGGCCGCCGACTTGAGGTCCACATGGTCGCTCTCCACGGGTTCGCACAGCCGTTCGAACAAATCCGGGGATCGAGCGGCCAGGGCGGCCAGGTTCGAGCGCAGATGGCCTGGAAGCATGGTCGAGTCCTCTTGGGGTAAGGCTCGATTCATGGCGCCCCGGCATCGCCGATTTTCTTGAGGGCCTGCTGGACGTCCCGGTCTTTGCGTTCCTTGAGAAACGATTCGTACATTCTCGAGGCTTCCTCGGGCTTTCCCAGGGAGAGGAAAATTTCTCCCGAAGCCAGGACCGAGGGTTTATGGAAAGCGTCCAGTGCCAGGGCTTCGGCAAACATCTCCAGGGCCTGGTCCGACTGATCGAGTTCCCGGTGGATGCAACCCAGGGCGTAGTAGGCATCGGCCTTGCCCGGATTCAGGGACAAGGAGCGGGAGAACGCTTCGCTCGCTCCGATCCAGTCTTTGGACAGGGCCAGTTTCTTGCCCATGGAAAGGTAGACCTCCGAGAGGTCCGGGGACAGGCCCCGTGGATCCCAGTGACCGTTGTTTCCGTCCCGGAGCATGGCGGCGTAGTCGGCCCACGCACGTTCGTCCCCGGGGTTTTTCTGGAGGTAGACTTTGAGCAGCTCGCCGGCGGTTTCCGGGTGTCCGGCGGCACAGAGGGCTCTAGCGCTGTTGAACAGAATGTCCGAATCTTCCGAATCCAGTTCGAGGGCGCTGTAGAAACGCTCGAGAGCTCCCTGCAAATCTCCTTCCCGCCAGTGCAGCACCCCCAGGTTGTTCCGGGCGCGGGCATGACGGGGATCCAGTTCCGCGGCGATCTCGAAGCATGCCCGGGCATGCTCGATCTTTCCCTGCTCGAACCGCTTTTCCCCTTCCTCGTTGAAGAGATCCGCCGGACCGGGCGAAGGGGCCTTGGCAAGGGACTCCTCGAGCCGCAGCATCTCCCGCCTCACCTCGTCATCCCACGGCTTCCGTTGGAGATAGGCCCGGAGCACATCGAGGGCGTCCCGCCTCTTTCCCAGTTCCTCGAATACCTTACTGCAGTTTAGGATGACGTCCCGGTCGTTGGGGTCCGTCTCGAGGGCCCGGGTCAAGAAACAAAGGGAGGATTCGTGGTCTCCCAGGGTCCAGTGGGCTACGCTCAGGTTGTTGAGCGCCTTGGTACTGCCGGGGTCGAATTCCACGGCTTTCTCGAAACAGCGCCTGGCCTCTTCGGCGTTTCCCCCGGAGAAGAGCACCTCTCCCTCGGCGTTCCATTTCACGGACGCCGCCTGTTGGGTGCTGTCGGGGGCGCATCCCCGGAACCGTGTGTCGTTGTTAAAGGTCGGCATATCGAACTCCAGTCGTTGGGTTGTTCAAAGTGGTGCTTCCGGGGAGGCACCGGAATCTTGGACTCGAATCCATCCTCCCAAGTCAAATATTGTTCCATCCCGGGCGAAAAAGTCGCCGTTTTCCGCTCAAACCGTGTTGTGTGCAAACGCCGGAGAGGCCGCGCAGGGTTCAACAGGCCCGGGGATCGTCCCCATCCTCCGTATGGGACGATTCCTCAAAGCCTCGGCTCTCTTGGTGACCTGTTCGGCAACCTTGTCCCACGTGTACTGGGACGCCACTTTCTCGATAGCCCGCTGCCCCTTTCGCCTCGCTTCCTCGGGATGTTCATAGACGTGGCGCAGCTCGTTCTTCAGGGCGTTTACGTCGGCTTCCAACACCCAAAGCGCCCCTCCGGCCAGCTTCATGTCGTTGGGGAAATATCCTTTAGGCCGGGAGGGAATGAAATAGGCCGTCTCGGGGGTGCAGAAATCATCCGTCGCGCCGCCCGCCGTGACGATCACGGGCAGGCCGCACGCCATGGCTTCCAGGACCGGCAAACCAAACCCTTCTCCCCGGTACGGATGAACCAGGCAATCGCAGGCGGTAAGAAGCCCCGGCATTTGCTGTTCGTCGAGGTCCTCGGTCAGGTAGAGGATTTCCGGAAACTTCGGGTTTCCCTGCAATTCTCCGATAAGTTTTCCTGCCCCTTGCCCTCGATAGAAGCTGTTCTGCCCCATGTCCTTGACCACCAGGACCACGTCGTCCTCGCGTCGAAAGGCCTCCCCATAGGCCTGCAACAGCAAATCGATCCCCTTGCGCCAGATGGTCCCGCCCAGGAACAGGAACTTGTACTTCTTGCGGGTGGCCAGAGAAATGGGCCGAGCCTGGGGGTGGAACAGCCGCGTGTTCACTCCGTTGGGAATCACCCGCACGCGATCGGCCGGAATTCCGCTGGCCAGGTAGGTTTTCAGGACGTACCTGCTGGGGACCCAGATTTCATCCACCAGATTCGACATGGGTTCGATCCAGTCTTCGGGCAACCTTCCGTACTCCCAGGGCTGGATCATGACCCAGTGACCTTGGGGGGGCGGAACGAAATTGGGAGGCCATTGGTGTCGCACATGGAGGTCGGGCTCCCTCGAGAGGGGCTTGTGCACCCTTTCCGCAATCCGGGAAAAGCGCGGGTCCTTCTCAGGGCCGAACTGGTCGGGCTCGAAGGGAACGATGGACACCTCACACCCCTTGTCCATGAGCTGCAGGCACAGCTCCCGGTTTACCAGGGCCAGGGAATGTATGACGAACTGGGAACCCTCCCAGCGAATGGCGGGTCGGGAAGTGCCTGGATCCAGCCGGACGAAAAGATCATACCGGGAGGCATCCCCAATCTTGCGGCTCGACAGGTCGCGGTACACGGTCATCAGGTGATTCACATAACCTTGGAAGGAGTGGGGCCGGCGCAGGGAAGAACGCATCTTTCGGATGATCGGACGGTTTTGGATGCAGTACTCGATGCATCGGCACAGGGATTCCACGGAATCGTGGGAGTAGAGAAACCCGTTCACTCCTTCCTTCACGAAATCGGGAATCCCCCCGATGGAAGCCCCCAGGATGGGCAGACGCATGGCCATGAGCTCGAGCAGGACCAAAGGCGCACAGTCTTCCCACAGGCTGGGAACCACGGCGACGTCGAGTTCCCGGGCGATGGATTCGAGCATGTCGTGGGTGTAGTTGCCGTGAAAGACCAACCTTTCGCCCGGATCCATGCGTCGCACAAAGCGTATGTACTCGATGCTGCCGAACCCGTAGACGTGAAACTCCGCTCGGGACGAATCGAAATGTTGGGCCGCCGCCGCCAGGACATGCACGCCCTTGTGAGGCATGACACCGCCGATGAAGCCGATCCGCAAAGGATGATGCAACGGTCGGCTCCCTTGCTCAGCCAGCTCCGGGCTGCTCCACAGGACATCCGTCGAGGCGTGGGACTGGTGGACCACGGCAACCCGGTCGGGTCTCGCCCCGTGCTGCACGAGCAGCTCCCTCTGGCGGGAAGAGACCGCCAGGGTCATGTCCACCCACTCGTTGAGGAGCTTTCGGGTGGTTTCCGCCCGTTTTTTATAGAGTTCCCGCTTCCCGGGATTACGTTGCACCGCTTCCGAATTCTCGAGGATATCCGTGTTCCTCCAGAGGGACAGGTCGCTCCGGAACAGGTACAAATGGGGATCGATCATGTGGTAGTTGTGGGGGGTGTAGCACGAGGGGATTCCTCGTTCCCGGACCTCCCGGGCCAGGGCGAAGGTGAGGCCGTGGAAATTGTGAAAATGGACCACCTCGGGTCCGACCTCGTCCAGGACTTCCCGAAACCTCTCGAGGACGCCCTCGTCCCGGATCTCCCTCTCCGGGCAGTCCGGGTCCACGAACGGGGCCGGTCGATTGTACACCCCGTAGAGGACCACCCCGTCCTCCTCCTCCTTCAGGACGGAATAGGGCGGCATGGTAGGGTCGTTTTTCAGGGAGGCGTAAAAGACCGAGACCCGGTGACCTCTTTGCACCAGTTCCCGGGCCACGGACTTGGGAAACGTGGTGCCTCCTCCCGTATCGTTCCACCCGTACATGGTGAACAGGACCTTCATGCCCGTCTCTCTCCCGCTCGTTGCTTCCCCAGCGGAGGGAGAACGCCGGGTCGATTCGAAAAGGGGAATGAAGTGGGGTTGGTCGGGCAGGGCCATGATCCGGGGATCTTTCGCTTCAACCCCTTTGGCCCAGGAAAGCTGTTCCGGGCTGAAGACGGCCGGGTGGTTGAGGACGATCCTGGCCTTGAGCTCCCGGTCGTACTTCTGCGACTCGGTCACCATGCTGTTCGCGTTTCTGCGATACAGGAAAAGGGCCTTGGGGACATGCTCTCCAAAGAAGCCTTTTTCCCCGCAACCGATCCAGAAATCCCAGTCTTCGTATCCCCGGACCATGTTGGGGTTGTAGCCGCCCACGGCGTCGAAGGCCTCCCGGCGGTACAGGGAAGAGCAACACATGAAATTCATGTGACACAAGAGTTTGAAATCGTAAGGGACG
>JARKQW010000244.1 GCA_029974695.1 Syntrophobacteraceae bacterium
CGCCGCTGCAATCTCAAGTGCGTCCACTGTTATGCCCATGCCAAGGACCAGCCCTTCGAAAACGAGCTGAGCACGGAGGAGGGACAGCGGGTCCTGGACGACTTGAGCGAGTTTGGATGCCCGGTCATCCTGTTTTCCGGAGGGGAGCCTCTGGTACGGCCCGACCTGCCGGAACTGGCGGCCTATGCGGTCCAGAAGGGAATGCGAGCGGTGATCTCCACCAACGGCACCCTCATCACTCCCGCCGTGGCCGCGGAACTCAAGTCCATCGGTCTCTCCTACGTTGGAATCAGTCTGGACGGGATGGAAGAGGTCAATGATCGGTTTCGGGGCGTCAAGGGGGCCTTCCAGCGTGCACTCATGGGGATCCGGGCCTGCCGGGAGGAGGGGATCAAGGTGGGACTTCGCTTCACCATGAATCGCCTCAATGGGTTCGAAATCCCTTCCATTTTCGACCTTCTCGAGGAAGAAGACATTCCCCGGGTTTGTTTTTACCACCTGGTGTACGCGGGGCGAGGCAGCAAGCTCATGGAAGAGGACCTTTCCCATGAAGAAACCCGAGCGGCCATGGATCTCATCATGGACCGGACCCGGGACCTGCATGAGAGGGGAAAATCCAAGGAGGTCCTCACCGTGGACAACCATGCCGACGGTCCCTACGTGTACCTGAGGCTTCTGCGGGAGGGTTCTCCTCGAGCGGCGTCGGTGCTCGAGCTGCTCCGGATGAACGAAGGAAACAATTCCGGCAGGGGAATCGGCTGCATCAGCTGGGACGGGAGGGTCCACGCCGACCAGTTTTGGCGGCACTATTCCTTTGGAAACGTGCGGGAGCGCCCTTTCAGCCGCATCTGGACCGACCTGTCGAACCCCCTCATGAAGCGGTTGAAAAACAAGAAAGAATACGTCAAAGGCCGATGTGCCCGATGTCGCTGGCTCGATGTGTGCGGAGGCAATTTCCGGGTCCGGGCGGAAGCCGCCGTGGGGGATTTGTGGTTGCCGGACCCTGCCTGTTACCTGACGGACGAAGAGATCCGCTGAGGATGGAAGGGGAATCCATGAATTTTCCGATTTATCGGCCGAGGCGATTCCGGCGCACGGAGAATCTGCGGCGTTTGATTCGAGAGACGACGTGGTCCGTGGACCAATTGATCTACCCGTTGTTCGCGGTTCCGGGCAAGGGAGTCCTGAATCCCGTTCAATCCATGCCCGGAGTGTTTCAGCGATCGGTCGACGAACTCCTGCGGGAAGTGAAAACCGTGGTCGACTTGAAAATCCCCGGGGTCCTCCTGTTCGGTCTGCCGGAATCCAAGGATGAACACGGCAGCCAGGCCCATTCCCGGGAAGGGGTGGTCCAGGAAGCCGTTGCCCGGATCAAAGACAAGTTTCCCGACCTCCTGGTCATTA
Organism: Syntrophobacteraceae bacterium; assembly: GCA_029974695.1. Lineage (GTDB taxonomy): Bacteria > Desulfobacterota > Syntrophobacteria > Syntrophobacterales > Syntrophobacteraceae > JAGPLX01. The sequence goes on from JARKQW010000244.1 coordinate 1,405, forward strand.
CGGACGTGTGCCTGTGCGAATACACCAGTCATGGGCACTGCGGAATCCTGCGGGGCCATGAAGTGGATAACGACGCCACCCTGGACGTTCTGAGCCAGGTGGCCCTCTCCCATGCCCGGGCGGGAGCCGATGTGGTAGCACCTTCGGACATGATGGACGGTCGTGTGGGATCCATCCGGACCTGCCTCGACGAGAACGGATTCTCCCAGGTCGGCGTCCTGGCGTACTCCGCCAAGTATTGCTCGGCGTTTTACGGGCCTTTTCGGGATGCGGCCGACTCGGCTCCCCAGTTTGGGGATCGCAGGGCCTACCAGATGGATTTTTCCAACGCCGGGGAGGCCCTTCGGGAAGTGGCCCTGGATATCGACGAAGGAGCGGACATGGTCATGGTCAAGCCCGCCCTGGCTTACCTGGACGTCATCCGAAGGGTCAAAGACGAGTTCGGCTGGCCCGTCGCCGCGTACAACGTCAGCGGGGAGTACTCGATGATCAAGGCCGCATCGGCCAACGGGTGGCTGGACGAGACGCGGGTCATGATGGAGATCCTCACGGCCATTCGACGGGCGGGAGCGGATTGCATCATCACCTACTTTGCCAAGGATGCGGCGAGAATTCTCTCTTAACGGACAGAAGCGAACGGGGATTCATGAATCACCCTTGGGGAAAAAACCACGAGTCGAAAAAGGCTCACCCTTCCGGTCACGCCTCGGGCCGGGCTCCCGCCCTGCGCCTGGTGGCATGGGAAGTCACTCGCACCTGCAACCTGGCGTGCGTCCACTGTCGTGCCGCAGCCCAGGATCGCCCCTACGAAAACGAGCTGACCACCGAGGAGTGTCTCGGCCTGCTGGACAATATCGCCACCTTTGCCGATCCCATCATTATCCTCACGGGCGGGGAGCCCCTTCTTCGGCCCGATATCTTAGAAATCGCGGCGTACGGAACTCAAAAGGGCTTCCGCATGACCATGGCCGTCAACGGGACCCTGCTTACCCCGGACAAGGCCCGAAGGTTGAAGGAAGTGGGCATCCGGCGCATTAGTGTGAGCCTGGACGGTGCGACGTCCGCTTCTCACGACGCCTTTCGACAGGTGCCCGGCGCCTTCGAGGGGGCCCTGCGGGGCATCGAAAACGCCAAGGCGGAAGCTCTCGATTTCCAGATCAACACCACCATCACCCGGCAGAACCACTCCGAACTGCCGGCCATTCAGGAACTGGCCGTCTCCCTGGGTGCGACGGCCCACCACATCTTCCTGCTGGTCCCCATGGGACGAGGCAAAGACATTGCGCAGCAGGGGATCGATGCGGAACAATACGAAAAGACCCTGCATTGGTTCTACGATCAAAGGGACCGGGTCCCCCTCCGGCTAAAAGCCACGTGCGCTCCCCACTACTATCGCATCCTGCGTCAAAGGGCCAAAGCCGAAGGAAGGGAGGTAAGCCCGCAAACCTTCGGTCTGGACGCCATGACCCGGGGGTGCCTGGGAGGCACCGGTTTTGTCTTCGTTTCCCACGTCGGCCGGGTCCAGCCTTGCGGCTACCTCGAGCTGGATTGCGGAAACGTCCGGGAGAAGACGCTTTCGGACCTGTGGCACCATTCCCCGATCTTTCGGGACCTGAGGGAATTCAGGAAATACGAAGGCAAGTGCGGCGGGTGTGAGTATGTTCGGGTCTGTGGAGGGTGCCGTGCCCGGGCCTACGAGAGCACGGGGAGCTACCTGGCCGAAGAGCCCCTGTGTCTTTACCGGCCGGGGCAAAAGACCTGAGGCGATCCTGTTGGAAGGATCCGGTTTCGGGAAAGGAAGGGGTTCTCAAGGTCGAGAAAAAGAGAGGGGCATCTATAGGCCGATGGACAACGTACCCGGCAAAAACAACGACGTTCTCTGTCGGGCAGTGCGGCAGAGTCTGGGTGTTCTGGTCCTTGCGGTCTTGATCGGGCTGAGCGGGAACGCTCTGCGTCACGACG
>JARKQW010000322.1 GCA_029974695.1 Syntrophobacteraceae bacterium
GAAGTCCGCAAAGTGCTTGTGGACGGGAAGGCCGTGGGGCAAGGAGGGAGGGGCTATGGCCACCCGGAGGACCGAGTACCCCTGGGCCTGAGCGAAGGCCGACTCCCTTTCGAGAAGGCGGATCATGGCCTCGGGATCGAAAAATCCCCCCCGCATGTACCCTTCTTTGGCGGTGATGATGCTCAGTTGCCCCCGGCATAGGCAGGCTTCCACGTCCATGGAGTCGTTTCGCAAATAGCGCACCGTATCTTCGGCCGAGGACACGTCCCAGATGAAGAGGATCTTCTCGTCGTTCTCCACTCCCTGGGACAGAAAGGGAATGAGGACACTTCTGTGCTCTTCGTCCGTTTCGTAGACCCAACACAGGTGATCTCCGGGCTTGAGATTGGACAAGCCCAGTTGGGATCGGTTCGGAGACATGGTGTATGTTTCCTCGTTTCGGGATTGACGGAGGACCCCTAGACGATCCGTCCTGCTTCCCGGAGAAGAGATGTCATCGACCTGCATGGATTGCACTCCAATGGTAACCCGTGTTTGTATTCAAAAAACCGGCCATTTTCCGGGGAAAGGGAACAATTCTTTCCCCGGTCCGTCTCCGCCGGCTCCGTGGGGGGAAGAAGTATCCCCCACGGCCGGGGGGGGGCGTCTCCGGGCGGGAGCCCATAGATCAGGGTCGAGCCCCCCGAGCCCCGGGAATCCACGAAGCCTTTCATTCTAACCGACCCGACAACGGGGACCTACACCCCCCGGCGCGAAATCCTTCGAACCGTCTCCCCCGGGATGAAGCGCTCTTCCTTAACCCTCCATGCCGCCTCCCTTGACAGGGGATTTTGTCCCCCTGTATAGTGCTCCCCTCAAAAGACCGATCCAACGGAGGCTCCATGAAAACGCTGCTGCTCAATCCCTCTTCCTTTGAAAAATTCGATGCAGGCGCCAGTTCGAGGTGGCCTGCCCGAAGGGAGATTTCATCCTTCTGGTATCCTGTCTGGCTGGCATATCCAGCGGGTATGATCCGGGAAAGCAGGCTCTTGGATGCTCCTTCCCACGGGGTAAGCCCCGAGCAAACCATACAGTTGGCCAAGGATTATGAATTCCTGGTGGTATTTACCAGTACGCCCGGTTTCGAAAACGACATCAGGTTGGCGGAGGCCGTAAAGGATCTGAATCCCCGCATCAGCGTCGCCTTTGTCGGACCCCACGTTTCCGTTCTTCCCGAAGAAACGCTGCGAGCTACCGACGCCATTGACTTCGTGGTGCGCAAGGAATTCGATGATGCATTGACGGAATTCGCTTCGGGAAAAAAGTTGGAGGACATCGCAGGAATCAGCTTTCGCAGCAACGGCCAAATCCACCACACTCCCGATCGCCCCCTGCTCCTCGACCTGGATCGTCTGCCCTTCGCCGTGGACACCTACAAGCGAGACCTGGATATTACCCGATATAGTGTACCATTTTTGCTTCATCCCTTCGTAGCCTTTTATACGGCACGCGGATGTCCCGCCCGGTGCACCTTTTGCCTTTGGCCCCAAACCTTCAGCGGCCATCGATGGAGAACCCGAAGCACCGAAAGCGTGGTCGCCGAGTTTAAACGGGCCTACGAGCTCTTTCCCGGCCTGCAGGAGATTTTCTTTGACGACGACACCTTCACCTGGGGCAAGTCCCGGGTGCTCGAAATCTGCGAAAAGCTGAAGCCCTTGAAGAAGACCTGGTCGTGTACCTGTCGCGTCCACGCCGACTACGAGACCCTCAAGGCCATGAAGGAGGCGGGATGCCGACTGCTTATCGTCGGGTTTGAATCCGCGAGCTCCACTATCCTCAGAAACGTCAAAAAGGGAGCCACGGCGGAGCAGGGCAGGGAGCTGATGAAGAACTGCCGCCGGCTGGGCATCGCGGTGCACGGAGATTTCATCATCGGACTTCCCGGGGAAACTCAGGAAACCATCCGGGAAACCATTCGTTTTGCCGAGGAAATCGACTGCGAAACCATCCAGGTTTCCATCGCCCACGCATTTCCGGGCACGGAGATGTACCAATACCTCCGGGACCGCGGTTACTTTCCGGACGGGGTCATGGCGGATGAATTGGGCCACCAGTTGCCCAACTTCGAGTACCCGGGGCTCTCCCGGCGGGAGATCATGGATGCGGTGGAGTACTTTTACGGACGGTATTACTTTCGTCCCCGGGTGATTTTCCGCATCGTGAGCGGGGCGATCTTTGACGGAGCCAAGCGCAGGAGGCTCATCCAGGAAGCCCGGGAATACCTCCAGCTTCGAGCCAGGAGAAAGAAGTTCATTCGCTCTTGAGGGACCCGACCCCCGAGAGACGGCCCCATGGGAACCAGCCGCAGCGCCGACGAATCCTGCCCATTTCACCGCCGAGGCCCTGAGATACTTCATGAAACCCGCCAAAAAGCTTATCCTCAATGCGGACGATTTCGGCGCCTCCGAACGGGTGAACCGGGCGGTTCTTCGAGCCTTTGAGCACGGGATCCTCACGAGCTGCAGCCTGATGGCCTCGGGACCGGCCTTTGACCACGCCGTCCGGATTGCCGGAGACCATCCCCGGCTGGCCGTGGGAATCCACCTGGTGACGGTGATGGGAAAATCCGTCTTGCCCCATGTCCGGATCCCCCACATCGTCGACCGAAACGGGAACTTTCGCCAAAACCCCGTATGGGCGGGCTTGTGGTACCAGTTTTCCGGGAAAGCGAGGCAAGACCTTCGCAGAGAGATTGAGGCCCAATTCGAGAAATTCGCCTCCACAGGACTCCGGCTTTCCCATGTGGACAGTCACCTCCACATGCATGTGCACCCGGTCCTGTTCCAAATGGCCTTGGACCTGGGAATTCAATTCGGCGCCGGGGCCATGAGG
>JARKQW010000246.1 GCA_029974695.1 Syntrophobacteraceae bacterium
GGAAATGACGAGGCGGATACGTGCGGGCCAAATCGTTCGATCAGGGAGGCAATCAGGGAAAACCCCGACGGGAAGGTTGCCTGGTCCTCCTCGCAGGCGGCTGCCGCACGCTTCCTGCCCCGGACGGCAGGGTTTCAGGATTTGCCTTTCCAAGGAATCGATCCTCCCGAATGAAATAAGAAGGTTCGACTCCTCTTATACTCCATTTCCCGAAAACGGGAGAGAAGAAAAAGCGGGAAAAGATGACGGGAGTCTCACAGGCGCCCCTACGAAAGAAGCCCCTGTTTGAGATTCGTCGGGGACCTTCCCTCCGTCGGCCCCGGCCGAGACCGGGTTCACGCCGTTCTTCCCGCTTCTCCCCAGTCGGCTGTTTGCTCGCGGATTCCGGTGAAACCGGGTTGGGTTCAAGATCGCTCGGATCTGCGGAGTGAAAATTTGGAGAAGGCGGCTGAATTCTGTGGATGAGCGGTTCCGACCTGAGCGCAACTTCGTGGAAAACCCGGCCCGGGGCCGGGCCGTTTTCGGGCCGGGGGCGATGGCTCGTCCCCGTTTGGGGAGCAACCGGCGACAAGATGGCGTTCCAGTCTCGGTTTCTTTCAAGGAAACAACCGGGTCGTTCGGATCCAAGGGAACACAATCTCGCCTTGGGTAGCCGCGCCTTGATTTGACCGAGGCCAGTCCTTATTTAGAAACCAGTTGCCCTGAAGCAGCGGATGAAGTCGGGTCCGCGGGATATTCATCGCAGGACCATGGAGAGTCGTTCCATGGGCATAAAGGAGTAAGGCAATGAGTGTCGACCCCAAGGTATTGGAACAGAAGCTCAAGGAAATGTATCCGGAGATCGACGAACATCGGCTGGCTCTTTCCCTCTGCTTTGATCCGGACAAGGACGCGTGGATCGTGGTGTTGAACAAGGGAAGCCACGAACTGAAGACTCACCTGGAACGAAAGGATGCCGAGGCCTGCCTGGAAGGGACTCAGTGCGTCTACCTGGGAGTTCAAATCGGACAGTTCGTCCAGAATTTTGAGAAGGCGTGAAGATCGGGAGCCGGGGCATGGAGATTGCTCTCCGGGACCCCGGTGCCGGCGGGCCCGCCAAGACGAGGCGCACCGGGAGGGCCGGAGTTTTCGTTTCTACCCCGGGTCCGTGCAGGAAAGGAAGGTGCGTGATGGCGTATACCTGTAAAACGTGCGGTGCGGTCGCCCATGACCCGGGTCATCTGTGCAACCCGTGCGGCGACAAGAGTCGGTGCAAGTTTTGTGGTACGCCCGAGGTGGATACCACCCATGTATGCAAAGACAAACTGGCCCAAATGAAATATGTCTGCCGGGGATGCGGCCGGGTGGCCATGGAGGAGGCTCATCTGTGCAAGCCGGCCCCCATTCATTAGCTCATCTTTCCGGGGGATCGTCCCCGTCCACGAGGGGAGAGGGATGTCCGCCGAACCCTCGGCGGCCCCTCCCCCCTCCCCAACGTCTCAACCTTTGGCCGCAACCTTCTTGGCGATTTCCCTTCCGTAATCTTGGGCCATCTTGATTCCTCCCCCCAGGGAGGCCGACTTCAACATCAACGGACCGTTGACCATGTCCATCCGGACCACGTGCTTGAGGGTGTTGTAGATCCGCCCGGGGGCTTCTCCACTCCACCCGAAAGCCCCGAAAGAGCCTCCCGCTTTTCCTTCCAGTCCGGCTTTTTCCAATGCAAACAGGAAGGTCTTCATGGGCTGGAGCATTTCGCCGTGGTAGGTAGCCGAACCGAGAACCGCGCCGTCGAATTCCGAGAGCCGGGCGGTCATCTTCGTGGCTTCGTTCACGTCCACCACCGTCGCCTCCACGTTCTCCAGGCGAATCCCCTCGGCGATGAGTTCGGCAATCTTGCGTGTCTGCTGGGTGCGTGTTGCGTAGATAACGATGATCTTAGCCAAAGCAGGTCTCCTCTTCTTCTAAAACGGAAATGGGACCACCGGGGACCCGGACTGCGTTGCACATCTTTTGAGCGATTCCAAGCCCATCAGACCGTCATGCCCGCAAAGGCGGGCATCCTGCGGGCCCGCACCTCTTCATGGATTCCCGCCTGCGCGGCAATGACGAAAGGGGATTCGTGCCGGCCAAATCGCTCAATCCGGGTTCTAGTCAACCTGGTAGAAAACCTTCGAGTTGGAGTTGCAGACGGGACAGCGTTCCGGGACCTCGTTTTCGCAAGTGTAGCCGCAGACGGAGCAAATATAATAGTCCGCCGGTTCCATGGCCTCCATCTTTTCGAGGGCTTTCCGATAGAGTTCCGCATGGACCTTTTCCACCTCGTTGGCGTAGGTGAAGGTCCGCTCGGCCTGCTTGTTTCCTTCTTCCTTGGCCGCTTCGATCATGGCCGGATACATGCTCTTGAACTCGTGAGTCTCCCCGGCAACGGCGTCTCGAAGATTCTCCGCCGTCTGCTTGATCCCCCCCGCCACTCGAAGGTGGGAATGGGCATGCACCGTCTCCGCCTCGGCCGCCGCTCGGAAGAGCTTGGCTACCTGGGTGAAGCCTTCCTTTTCGGCCTGTTTGGCATAGGCCAGGTACTTCCGGTTGGCCTGGGACTCTCCTGCAAATGCTTCCATGAGGTTCTGTTGGGTCTTGGTGTTCGCCATCCTTCACTCCTTACGCATCGTGTTGAACGTTTCGTCCGTTGACCGGTTTCGACTACAGAGAGGAAATCGTGGATCTTCCTCAGCACGCGGCCAGGATCCACGGGGATCAATCCTGCCGCCATTTTCCCTTTCGCATGTGGACGGACCTCTCGTCCTCGGCCAGCTTCCTGATCTTGAAAGCCGCATCCCTCAGTACCCCGTAGAGAACGCCGCATCCTGGGTCTTCGCGGGCCATGTCTCCCTGATCGGCGATTTCCACCATGCGATCCGTCAGTTCCAGGGTCTTCAAAAGGTTCTCGTCACAAAGCCTCATCTTCCCACCTTCCGTCGAGATTTCTCCGAACCTGCCCCGGATACCGGGTCTCCATGCTCCCCAAAGGTCCCCTATTGGAGGGCGGGGGACCGAGACATGCCGCAGGACCTTCCTCGGCTTTCCCGTCCCCCTGGGAGAATGGGGGCGGGAACCATGGGGGTCCGGTTGCGTCTTTGGACCTTATCTGGCAAGTCTCATGCCGGACAACCGCCCGGTTTGAATGCCCGGTCTTCCAAGCAAATTCCACGGCTTAGGCCGTCGGATGGGAAAGACCGTCCCCGGGGACACCCTCATACCCGAGACATACGCGATACATTCCGCCCCCCGGGGCCTCTTCGACCCGGACGAGAACGTCCTGGGAATGCCCGGCCCAGATAGCTCCTCGGGCCGGGAAGCGGATGTCTCGAAAAACAACCTGAAACAGTTCTGTATTATGAGACAGGGCCGGATCGGCTCAGAAACCGATACAGGGTTGCACGGCCGACGTTGAGGGCCTTTGCCGCCCTGGACTTGTTTCCTCCCGAAGCGGCAAGGGCTGCTTCCACGGAGGCCGGATTGAGCTTCGGGGCCGGACCCCTCCTGGATTTCGAACAAAGCTCCTTTCGCAGTTCCATGGGAAGGTGCTCCGGTTCGATGACGCAGCCCCGGGTTTTTACCAGGGCGAAATGAACGGCGTTCTGAAGCTCGCGCACGTTTCCCGGCCACGAGTGGTCCATGAGAAGCGACATGGCTTCGGGAGAAACCCGGGCCACCCGGTGGCCCCGGTTGGAGGCTTCCTCGAGGAAGTGGGCCACAAGCAGGGGGATATCGTTTTTGCGCTCGCGCAGGGACGGCAGGTACAGGGGAACCACGTTGAGCCGGTAATAGAGGTCCTCGCGGAAGTTGCCCCTCTCCATCTCCCGCTTCAGGTCCCGGTTGGTGGCGCTGATGATTCGAACGTCCACCCGGATGGTCTTCTCTCCTCCTACCCGTTCGAAAGCCCTCTGCTGGAGGACCCTGAGGAGCTTCACCTGCATGGACTTGGGGAGTTCGGCCACCTCGTCCAGGAAGAGGGTCCCCTTGTGGGCGAGTTCGAAACGCCCCTTCTTGTCCCGAATGGCGCCGGAGAATGCCCCCCGGTCGTGACCGAAGAGCTCGCTTTCCAGGAGGCCTTCGGGCAATGCCCCGCAGTTCACGGGCACGAAGGGTCCGCCTCCCCGGTGGCTCTCGTTGTGAATGGCGTTGGCCACGAGCTCCTTGCCGGTTCCCGTTTCTCCTCGAATGTGGACGGGAAAATCGTTCAGGGCAAGCTCCCGGATTTGCTCGTAGAGCTGGAGCATCTGGTGATCTCGGCCGATGATCCCGGAGAAGCGGTGGACTTCCCCCAGGCGGGTACGCAGTCCGATCAGGTCGGTCACGTCCCGGAAGGCGGCCAGGACCCCCATGAAGCCCCCGGTTTCATCGAACATTCCCGTGACGGACATTTCGATGCGCCGGGACTCACCGCTCTTGGTGGGGACGGTCAAGGAATAGGCGAGCCGGGACAGGCTCTCGACGGGACCGTTGCAGAAAGAACAGCGACTGCCGCACAGGGGACCCCCGAAAACCTGGTGGCAGTCTCTGCCCAGGACCTCGTCTCTGCTGTAGCCGGTGATGGCTTCGGCGGCCCGGTTGAAGAAAAGGATCCTGCGTTCCGTGTCGTGGGCGATCAGGCCCTCCATCAGGTTGTCCAGGATGTTCTCCAGATTTTGCTTTGCCGCCATCAGGGTTTCGAAGGTTCTGGAGGTCATGGGAAGTTGCCTCTCGATTTCTGGAATGGTGGAAAGGACCGAAAACGTTCCTCTCAGGTCTTGGCGGCCGTCATGGTAGTAGAGGGCTTCGCGCCGTGCGTCGCCCGTGGAACCGCAAAAGCTTGTCCGTATGGAACAGGTCGCTTCCATCGACCCTGCGGCCCCGGGCAGAGGGAGCTTTTCCCTCGGGTTGAGCGATCTGACCGGTACCAGTCCCCTTTCGTCGTTCTTTCGCAGGTGGGAATTCGGAAAGAGCCTGGGTCCCCACCGGATGCCCGCCGTCGCGGGCATGACGGGTTGATGCTCTCGGAATCGCTCAGTCCCGGTTCCCGTCTCTCTCTCGTGACCGCGGGGGCCGGGGGGAGAGGCAAGGGCCTGTTCATGGAGGGGCCGAGTCCTGATTCTCCCGCTGCAGGGAAAGGTCGGAGCATGTCCTTACCGGCAAAGCTCAGGATGCTTCCCCCGTGGCTCAGCCTGTCTCTGATCATCGGGGTCGTTGTGGGGTTTTCCGTTGCCGGGCTCCTCGTTGTCAGGCGATTCATACCCCACCACGTGATGAAATACCATAGCGATGTCACCGGGTACATTTTCACGACTCTCGGGCTGGTCTGCGGAGTCATGCTCGCCTTGGTGATCTACGTGGTGTGGGTCCAGTACAACAACGACCGGGTGAACGCCGGGATGGAAGCCGAACAGACCTTGAACCTCATGCGGGGCCTTCGTCTCCATCCCAACCGGGAGCAAGCCGCACAGGTCCGAAAAGCCCTGGTGGAATATGCCCGGGCGGTGCACGAGAAGGAATATCCCGCCATGAGGCGCATGGAGTATAGCGGCGCGGCGGATGAAGCGTTCGGGGCGGTGTGGGTGTCGTTGAAGCTCATGGACCCCCGGACCCGGGGCGAGACGGCCGTCTACAGCGAAATCCCGGGACACATGGACCAGCTTGCCCGGCATCGTTTCGAGCGACTCATGGCCGCCCATGAAGAGCTGCCCCCGGTCAGGCGGCTTTCGGTGATTCTCGAAGGTATCGTTCCCCCGGCGTTCTGCCGGTTCTTCGGCTCGGAGAACCTTCCGGCCCACATCGTCATGACGGCGATGCCGGCCTTCCTTCCGGCGGTGCTGATCTACATGATCATCAGATTGGACCGTCCGTACCAGAGTGAAGACCACGTCCGACCCCTACGATATGAGACAGTACTCGATCGGATCTCCACCCACGAACGGTAGGGATGCGGTCTCGAAGCCCGCTCACGCCTTCATCGGGTCGAGGGTGGACATTGGTGCCCCGCGCGGGGTTCGCGGATGAGGCGGGCGATGCTTTGAGGCGTGAGTTCCCGCAGGGACCCGACCACCCGATGAGCGTGCCGGAGCTTCTCGATGGGGACCGTGCCCGCCAAACCGACGGCGACCATCTTTGCGGCCAGGGCGGCGGCGATTCCGGCCGGGGCGTCCTCGATGACGGCACAATCCCCGGGCCGGACTCCCAATTGCCGGGAGGCCAGGAGGAACACCTGGGGATCCGGTTTTCCCCGGGTCACGTCCCGGCCGGTAATCTGAACGGGGATGTGACCGGTAAGGCCCAGTTTATGCACCACCAGGGCAATGTTTTCCGGGGGACCCGAAGAACCCACCGCCAGCAGAAATCCGTGTTCGAGGAGGGCCTGCGCCAGGTCGGCCGCCCCGTCCATGGGTTTGAAT
>JARKQW010000338.1 GCA_029974695.1 Syntrophobacteraceae bacterium
CCAAAAACAGCGTGCCTCCGTTGGCCTGGTCGAACTTTCCTTTTCGGCGTTCGTGGGCACCGGTGAAAGATCCCTTTTCGTGGCCGAAGAGCTCGCTCTCGATCAGCTCCTCGGGGATGGCCGCACAGTTGACCTCGATCATGGGAAGCTGGTTGCGGCGGCTCAGGGAATGAATCATCCGGGCCACCAACTCTTTCCCCGTCCCGTTTTCCCCGCTGATCAGCACCGTAGCGTTGCTGGGGGCGGCCCTCCGGATCTGGTCCCGAAGGGACTGCACCACAGTACTGTCTCCCGTCATCCGGCAACGCCTCTGGATCTTCTGCCGCCAGAGGCGGTTCTCCTCCTTGAGGCGGGTGAACTCGAGGCCGTTTTGCACCGAGACCAGGATTCTTTCCAGGGAAAGCGGCTTCTCCACGAAGTCGAAGGCCCCCATCCGGGTGGCTTTCACTGCCGTCTCGATGTTGGCGTGGCCCGAAATGATGATGACCGGAAGAGAAGGGGCCAGGCCTTTCATTGCTTCCAGCACGTCCAGGCCGTCCATCCGGGGCATCCAGATGTCCAGGATCACCAGGTCCGGCAATTCCTTGCGGACCTCCTCGAGGGCTTCTTCCCCCGATGCCGCCGTGGATACGAGATAGCCCTCGTCCTGGAGCACCCCGCGCAGGGAATTCAGGATGCTGATTTCGTCGTCCACCACAAGAATCCTCGGTTTCATCGCACCGCTGTCGCGACCTCCTTCTCTAACCCGGAAGTTCGATGATGATCACGGTTCCCTCGGGGGTGTTGTCCCGGACCCGCACGTAGCCGTTGTGATCCGCCACAATGCTGGCCACGATGGCCAGGCCCAGGCCGGTACCCTTCTCCTTGGTCGAGTAATACGGCTCGAACATGCGCACCTTGTCCTCGGCGGAGAGGCCGTGGCCGTTGTCGGCGCATTCCAGCCGGGCAATCTTCAGAATGGGATCATAGAAGAGCTGAATGCTGATGACCCCGGCCCGATCCTTCACCGCGTGAATGGCGTTGTCCAGCAGATTGATGAGGACCCGCTTGAATTGTTCCGGGTCCAACTGGAGCTGGGGAACAGGGGTGGCGATCTCGAGTAGGAAAGTGACCTGGGTGTAGTTGTTCCGGTACAGGGCGATGCTCTCCTCCACGATGGGAACCAGGTCGCACGGAACCAGTTGCACACTGGGAAGGCGGGCGAAGGTGGAGAATTCGTTGACCAGGTGCTTCAGGTGGTCCACCTGGTTGATGATGGCCTGGGTGCATTCGTCCAGGACGGAACCCTCCTCCTCGATCCATTCCGCATACTTGCGCCGGAGTCGCTGGGCGCTCAAACGGATGGGCGTGAGCGGGTTCTTGATTTCGTGGGCGATCCGGCGGGCCACCTCCCGCCATGCCGCCATCCGCTGGGCCTTTTCCAGTTCCGTCAGGTCGTCCAGAACGATGACGATCCCCATGAATTCATCCTGCTCGTCTCGAAGGGTGGATACCTTCACAAAGAGCACCATGGGGCGGTTGCCCATGACCACGCGAACCCGGCGTTCCTGGTACGGCTGACCGCTGAGGCGAAACGAGCTCACAAAGGATTTGATGATCTCCATATGATCCGGCTGAAGAAATCGCGTGTAATGCTGGCCGCGAACCTCCTCGGCCTTCAAACCGAAAGTGTCCTCGGCGGATTTGTTTACGGCGCGAATCGTTCCCCCGGCATCCACCCCCACGACTCCAGCCGCAATGTTTTTCAAAACCGCCTCCATGTAACGGCGACGCCCATCCAGTTCCTGGTTGGTTTCCTTGAGCTCCCAGTAGGCGTTGGCCAGCTTTTCCCGCCCTTCCTTGAGGTCCCGGACCATCTGGTCAAAGGAACTCATGAGCATGCCGATTTCGTCCTGGCGGTCCGAGTCCATCTGAACGTCCAGGTCCCCGTCCGCAATTCGTTGAGTGGCATACACCAATGATTGAATGGGTCCCGTAATGTTCCGGGCAAGAAGGAAAGCAAACCAGATGGCGGCGAAAATCACCAGCAGGGTGACAATGGAAAAGGTGACGAAATGAGAAGTCTTGAGCGGCTTGTGAAGCAGCTTCAGTTGAAGGTAATCCTCGTAGCCCGCCGTGATGGCCGCCAGCCTTCCGGCGATGGAGTCGGGGAAAAACCGAAGGCAGACCAGGAGTTCGGCGCTTCCCGGGGCGTCCGGGTCTCCGATGGGGTCGGGGACCAAGGCCACCAGTCCCTCGAGCCTCTGACCCCGGCTGTCCAGGGAGACCCTCTGAACCTGCGGTTTCTTGGGAAGGTCGCTTCGGGACATCTGTTGGACCATGTCGGAAACGTCCGAAGGCACGCTCTTCCGATGAAGCGTCCATACCAGGTTGCCCGCCGAATCGAAGTGAAACATGGCGTCCAGGTGGTGAAAATCCAGCAGAGACAGGGGGACACGCCCGGGAAAGGAAGAAACCGAGCCCTTCTCCGAAAGGATGCCCCGAAGTTCGCCCTTGGCCACCTGGGCGTCATAAAGCAAGTCCCTGCCTTCTTGGTCCAGGTATTCCTTGGCCAGCCCCACGGCCTGTTCCAAAGATTGTTCCACCTTTTGACTGAACCAGTAGTCCAGGCTCGAGAAGATGAACTGGGTCGCCAGCCAGAAAAGAGGGATGGTGGGAATCACGGCCAACCCGACGAACGCAACGATGAGTCGCGTTCGCAGCTTGTGACCCAGCACATTCCTTTTACGCTCGAAGAGCAGCTTGACGAGGTTGCGCAGGACCAGGTAGACGAGAAGGAGCAACAGGATGACGTTCAGATGAATCAGGGCAAAAAGGAAGATGTTTCCCACGAGGGGAAGATCCGGCTGGAGCTTGAAGAACCACCCTTCCAGGACCCCGAAGAAGAGGGTGAGCAAAAAGATGAGAGTCACCCAGGTGCGTTCGCGCTGTCGTCGCCTTTGTCGGAGCAGGTCCTCGGGAAGGTACATTGGACAACGGAGTGCTAGAATGAAAAGGGCACTTTGTGCCAGTCGGTCTCAAAATCCCACATAGACACGAAGAAAAAAATATATCGGAAAAATAGGGGTAGATGAAATTTCGAGAGCTCGGCCTTGATTCTCAGCTCGTACTTGACACCCCTCTGAAGGCTGTCCAGCGAGATGATGGGAAGGTCCCGAATTCGGCTCATCCACCCTTTGGCTTCGTGGAAGTCTTTGGTAATGAGCACCCGATCCGGTTGTTCCGGGAGTTTCACCCGGAATTCGCCGCCCAGGGGCTCGTACTTGACCGTGCGATCCAGGGTCGTGTCCAACAGCCTGGCGCGCAGAAAGGAAGGCCCGGACCTCTCCAGCACGATCCGGATTCGGAACGTCGTCAGCACCCCGCTCAGAATCGCCTCTTCCATCTTGGGCGTAAAGCAGTTCTGGATGCGAAGCCCCAGTTCGAGGTTCTCTGCCCGGGGCGTCACGCGAACCTCCACGATTTCCGCCCTGCCCGCCGCCGCTGCGGAACAGGGCAATAAGGATACAAACCCCGAGAGAAAGAGGAGGGAGAGGCGGCAAATAAAGGATATTGTCATTCTTTTCAGCTAGTTATGGAATAGGATCGTTCACTCGAACCGATTCTAACGAACCGGGCGGGGAATGACAAGGGCTTTATGGGGGAGAGGGAAGGAAGGGAAACCGCGGCCCGAGCCGTGCCGCCCAGGGCCGCGGTCCCCCGGAAGAATTCGTTACAGAGGTTTCCCCAGACCGGGAAAGGGGTCCATGAGCCCGGGGATGGAGGCCGGACCCATAAACGGAGGAGCCAACATCGCGGGAATCGTCTCTCGAGCGGCCGCCTCCCGAGTGATGAGTTCCTTGATAAACCGGTTGTGAAGGGAGTGGCCCGCCTTGTAGGCTTCGAACCTGCCGACCAGTCCTACGCCGCCCAAAGCCAGATCGCCGAGAAAATCCAGGATCTTGTGGCGGACGCACTCGTCCGAGAAGCGAAATCCTTCCCGGTTGAGCACCCCTTCTTCGTCGAACACGACTGCATTGGAAAGAGACCCGCCCAATGCCAGCCCCATGCGCTGGAGCCTTTGCACGTCCTTGAGAAACCCGAAGGTGCGCGCCTGGGCAATATCACGACGGAAGCTCGCCGGATCGAAGGTCCAGCTCATCTCCTGCCTTCCCACCAAGGGGTGAGGAAAGTCGATGACGTAGTGCAGTTCCATTCTTTGAGCCGGTAAGGCCTTGATATAGGCGTCGCCCTCTTTGACCACGAAGGGACGAGTCACCCGGATGCAGGGGCGCGACGCGTTTTGCGCCCGGCGTCCCGCTTCCGTCAAGAGATCCACGTAGGGAGCGGCGCTCCCGTCCACGATGGGGATTTCCGATCCGCCGACCTCCACGAGCACGTTGTCCACGCCGCAACCCATCAAGGCCGCCATGAGGTGCTCGATGGTGGCAACCACTACCCCGTTGACCCCGATGCTGGTGGCAAGGACCGTGTCCACAACCCGCCAGGGGTGAGCCACGATGGGAGGCTGTCCGGGAGTGTCGTAACGCTTGAAGCGGATCCCGAAGTTCGGGGGCGCCGGGTAAAGCTTCAACGCCACGTTAGCCCCCGAGTGCAGGCCAACTCCTTCGCACCACACTTCCCTGCCGATGGTATGCTGTTTCGAGTTTGATTTTGCCAAGCCCCTTTTCCTCCTCGGCGGCTCCTAAGGGCAACATTCGTGCCACAACCCATGGCGCTGCATTTGGATCGGGGTCTTTCAGAGCCGCAAGGGTTGCGGCCTGTATTTACTAAGAATCCCGACCGGGGTCAAGAATCGAATGGCAAAACGGGCCGGTCCCGCTTAGAGTGGCATAAAATCCACACAGGAAGAGGATCTGTGTTGCATTTATGCCACACCCCAATTGAGTCTTGATCCCGAGGGTCCAAACCGATTATGTACACCTTTGATTCCAGAACCGATGCCGACCGAGGCTTCCCGTCGGGGAAGCCTCCCTCGATCCAAGGGAGCCGACGTCCATGAAACCAGACCAGTTTCCCCCGGAAATCCAGTCGTATCTCGTTCCGTCCCCGGCCGGCCTGTACCTCTATGAATGCCTTGGCTGCGGGAATACCTTCGATGTGGGGCGGTTGCTCTACACCTGCCCGGACTGCAAAAGCGTCCTGATGATCCGGGACCGGGAATGGGAGAGGCTGAAGGCCGTCCCGGGAGACCTCTGGCGCAAGATCTTCGACTATCGCAGCATGCTGACGATCCCCGCCCTGAGAGGGATCTACCGGTTCCACGAACTTCTGGGTTCCGTTCTCCCCCTGGATGCCGTGGTATACTTGGGGGAGGGGCACACCCCGGTCATCGCCAGCAACGAACGCCTCTGCGACTGGACCGGGCTTCCCGTTTTCTTCAAGAACGACGGCCAGAACCCCAGCGCGTCCTTCAAGGACCGGGGCATGGCCAGCGCTTTCAGCTATCTCAATTTCCTGTTGAAGGCGGGAAGTCTGACGGACGTGCTGGCCGTTTGCGCCTCCACGGGGGACACCTCGGCTTCTGCCGCCTTGTACGCTTCCTATCTGGGGGATGCCGTAAAATCGGCGGTGCTCCTGCCCCACGGGAAGGTCACTCCCCAGCAGTTGGGACAGCCCCTGGGCAGCGGGGCCCGGGTGATCGAGATTCCGGGCGTCTTCGACGACTGCATGAAAGTGGTGGAATTTCTCTCGGAAAACTTCCCCGTGGCCCTGATGAATTCGAAGAACCCATGGCGGATTCTGGGGCAGGAATCCTACAGCTACGAAATCGCCCAGGCGTTCGACTACGAGGTGGGAAACCTGGCGGTGGCGGTCCCCATCGGCAACGCGGGAAACATCACGGCGGTTCTCCAGGGCTTTTTGAAGCTCCTCGACCTGGGGATCATTTCGTCTCTTCCGTGGGTCGTCGGGGTCCAGTCGGCTCACGCCAACCCGGTCTTCCTGTACTACCTCGAAACCGATCCCCGGAAACGGTCCTACCGTCCCGTGAGGGTTCAGCCCAGCGTGGCCCAGGCCGCCATGATCGGAAATCCCGTCTCCATGCCTCGGGTCATGCGCCTGGTGGAACGATACCGGGACCTGGCGGGCTACGAAGCCTTTCAAGCCGTCGAGGTATCGGAGCAGGAGATCATGGACGCCATGCTGTGGGCCAATCGCAACGGTCATGTGGCCTGCACCCAGGGAGGAGAATGCCTGGCCGGGATTCGCAAAGCCGTGGCGGGAGGATCCGTCCCCCGGGACCGCGCTGCGGTTCTGGACGCCACGGCCCACGCTCTAAAGTTCGCCGTTTTCCAAGAGAAGTACTTTTCGGACTCCTTCGAGCCGGAATTTTCCATCAGCCCTCGCCCCGAGCTTCAAAACGCTCCCACCTGCATTCCCGTGCCCGAGGACCTTCCCAGTCCGTTGAGCCGAAAGGACTTGAGTCCGTCGGAGCTCAAGGCGTACGTGGAATACGCAGCGGGGAAAGTCGCCGGGATCCTGGGCCTCGAGTCCGAATGACCCGCATCGCAACAAGCCGGGAAAGGAGAATCGTCCAATGAACGGCATTTTGCCCTACAATAATAAGTTTCCACGACTGGAAGAAGATGTCTACGTTGCCCCCGGGGCGTGGATTATCGGAGACGTGGTCATCGGGAGTCGATCCAGCGTGTGGTTCAATACCGTGATTCGAGGGGATGAACATTATATCCGCATCGGGTCCGAGACCAACATCCAGGACAACTGCAGCCTGCATGTGACCGAAGGCCGATATCCTCTCGAGATCGGCAACCGGGTTACCGTCGGTCACAGGGCCATCGTCCACGGGAGCGTGGTCGAAGACGAATGCATGATCGGCATGGGTTCCATCGTCATGGACGGGTGCAGGATCGGCAGAGGATCCCTCATCGCGGCCGGATCCGTGGTCACCATGGGAACCGTGATTCCCCCCCATTCTTTGGTGGTGGGAACCCCCGGGACCGTGAAGAAGGAAATCACCGATAAGGAACGCCGGAGGATGCAGGAGAGCATTGCTCACTACCTGCAACTGGGACAGGATTACCTGAAGCCGGAACTCCTGAGGGAAAAAATCCGCATCAAGGGCTTCCTGGGGGACTGATTCTCCCGGAACCCGTCTCGTCGGTCGCCCTGATTCGGGAGGAACGGCTCCCTTCTAGCGCCATTGGCCTTTGGGGTTTAGGGAAAGGACCGTCTTTTCGGATAGTGGATTCCGGGTTTCGAGGACGCCGCGGGTCATGAGCTCCTTCGCGGCCTGGATTAAACCGTCCTCGGTCCCGTTCCACTGTACTCGGGCACGCTCGATGCTGGTGGGTTCTCCCTGGTCCAGGAGGGCGCAAAGCAGAATATAGAGAGAAGTAGCTTCCACACTGGCTTTGAGGTCGAAGATCGCACGATCCATGTGCATGAAATAAGGTCTCCTGAGTCGGTACGCCAACAAGCAGAGGTCATCACTCGACCCCGGTTACGGGTTGGATTCGCCTTCCTTCCTGTCTTGAGCCTCCAGCAACGAAACACGCTGTTCGAGAAGCTTGATGCGCTCCTCCACGAGGGTGAGGTCTTTTCTGCGCACCACGTCAAGATTTTCCGTCCACCTTTTCATGGCTTCGGAAATGCCGTGGCTCATTTCCTCCCACTGGCGCTCCCCGCTCTTGACCATCTCGTCCGCGAGCTTCTCGGATTCTTCGGTGGTGATCTTGCCTTCTTCCACCAACCGGCGGGTCATTTCCTGGATCTTTTCCTTGGTGAGCACTGCCGCTCCAATTCCCGCGTAGAGGCTCTTCTTGATCAGTTCAATCATGACGATCTCCTTCTCGGGTTGCCCGGGGAATCCCGGCTGCATGGGTGCTTGACCCCATGGTTCCGCCTCCCCCCCATGTTCCCTATCAATCCGACTTCGCTGGTAAAAAATACCACTCGCCCCCTGATGAGGGCAAGACAATGTGCCCTGGAGCCGATCTTTTCCTGCATCTCCCGACGCAACGGTGCTACTATAATCTACGGGGAGGCTTTGATCCAGCCCATGTCCGTGGTTTATTTTGCGGTCCGAGGCGGTCCTCCAAAAGGGAGCTGGGGGCCGAGGGCCGAACGGGAACCAACGAGGGAGCGGGAATGCCGACCGTTCGCCAATCCATCGTCGATCTGCTTTGTGGTGGGGAATTCAGCGCCAGGGAAGTGTCCCAGGCTTTGGGGATTCGCGAAAAGGAGGTCTTCGAGCACCTGAGTCACATCGGACGGTCCGTCGCCCGTCGGAACAAGAGGCTGGTCGTTTGCCCGGCCCGCTGCCTCCAGTGCGCATTCGTGTTCGTCGCTCGCGGTTCCTACAAGAAACCCGGTCGATGTCCCGTGTGCAAGGGCGAGCACATCCAGGACCCCCGGTACACGGTTCGCACGTGAGGCTCCCGGCTGCCCGGCGTTCATGACCGCCGGGATCTGCCGAGGAGAACGGGGATTGCCCACCTCCACCCACTCGCCGGGGAGGACGCCGCCCCCGGTCCCCCCCTGCAAGCCGGGCCCCACGGCCCCGGGAGAAGGACAAGAAGGAGCTCTATGGCCAAAGTCATCATCCGCCGGGCAGGCTATGACTATCCTGCCCTGAGAGACCATTTTTTCGAAATGGTGGAATCCCTTGCGGGGGACCGGATCGGGCCGGGAGGCCGAGTCCTCATCAAGCCCAACCTCCTGGGCCCCGCCGTGCCGGACAAGGCCATGGTCACCCACCCCATGGTGGTGAAGGCGGCCGTCGAGTACGTGTTGCATAAGGGGGCCCGCCCCCAGGTATCGGACAGTCCGGCCATGGGTTCCTGGGAGAAGGTGTTGAAGGAAAGCGGAATATCCCAGGCCCTACAAGGCCTGGACGTCCTTTGCACCCCCTTTAAGAAATCCGTCTCCGTGGACGTGGGGGAACCTTTCCACCGCATCGAGATCGCCGAAGACGCCCTGTGCGCCGACGTGGTCCTGAACCTTCCCAAGCTCAAGACCCATTCCCAGATGCTCTTGACCCTGGGGGTCAAGAACCTTTTCGGCTGTATCGTCGGGCTTCGCAAACCCGAATGGCACTTTCGCACCGGTGTGGACCGCGAGATGTTTGCCTACCTGCTGGCGTGCATTTGCCGGAAGGTGAACCCGACCGTGACGGTCTTGGACGGGATCCTGGCCATGGAAGGTCAAGGGCCGGGCAAAGGCGGAGTGGCGCGGCATCTGGGCAGGCTGCTGGCGGGGACCGGGGCTGCGGCCGTGGACGTGGCGGTCTGCAGGATTCTGGGCCTCGAAGAAGATCGCCTCTTGACCAACCGGGCGGCAAAGAAGCTGGGGTTGCTCCGGGAAGAAGTGGAGCTCGACGGGGATTTTCGTCCCGTCAACGACTTCAAGCTGCCCGGGATCACGCCCCTGGTGTTCGGCCCCGCCTGCCTTCACAAGACCATGCGCAAACACCTCGTGCAGCGGCCCGTTCCGGCCTCCAACCTGTGCAAGGCCTGCGGCGACTGCAGGCGGTATTGTCCTGCGGGTGCCATCCAACAGAAATCAAAAACGTTGATTTTCGACTACGACAAGTGCATTCGTTGCTACTGTTGTATCGAGGTATGTCCTTACGGAGCCCTCCGTGCCCAAGAGCCCCTGCTGGGGCGGGTCTTTACCGAGATCAGGAACCGGCTTTCCTAAGGACCATCCCATGAGCGCCCAAAGGCGCCCGCCGTGAAGCAACGCCGGGCATGGAGGCAAAACCATGTGGCCCCTACGTGAAATGAGACGCTCCAAGCGGCGATCCGTGGATTGGAGCGCCTCCCTCGAGTGCATTCACGAGGACCTGCGGCAATCCGTCGAGGTCAGGGTGGTGGAAGTCTGTCCCGAAGGCGTACGCCTGGTTCTCAAGAAGATGCAGGTCGGTCCCTACCATCTCTTTGTCGGGGACGTTCCCACCCGGCTGGAGTTGACCATCCCGTCTCCTCGCGGACCAATCACCGGCGAGGTCCGCGGCCGATGGTACAATTGGGACGAGTCCCGGGGCGCCTTTTGCATGGGGGCGGAATTCGTGGAGCTGTCGGCGGAAGCCCGGACAATCCTGGGGGAGGACTCCTCAAGCTCCTGATCCGGGACCGTCGGGGAGGCTGCCGGGCAGGGTGCCTTTTCCCGGCCCCGACGGGCCGGGGATGAAGATCGGGCGTCAGCGTGTTGTGCCGACCGATTTGGGATCGGAAGGATTTTCAAGGAAACCCACTCGGAACGAGAAAGCACGATGGGGTACAAGGCAGTAATTTTCGACCTGGACGGCACTCTGCTGGACACCATCCGGGACCTGGCGGATACCGTGAACGAGGTATTGAAAGAACTCGACCTGGATCCTCATCCCATCGAAGCCTACAAGGTTTTTGTGGGCGACGGGATGAAGAATCTGGTTTTGCGGGCCCTCCCCGAATCCCTGCGGGAGGAGGAGGCCTTGGTGGAAAGGGCTCTTTCCCGGACCCGGGCCGTTTACAGCGAGCGATGGAGGCTCCACACCCGCCCATACCCGGGAATCCCCCGGCTGTTGGATGAGCTCTCAGCCCGCAAATTGCATCTGGCGATCTTGTCCAACAAACCGGATCCGTCCACCCGGGACGTGGTCCGGGAGATGCTCCCCCGATGGAGCTTTCGGGCCGTCTTGGGCGAGAGGCCCTGGGTACCCCGGAAGCCGCATCCCGCCGGTGCACTGGAAATCGCGGCGTGCTTGTCCTTGCCGGTTTCGGATATTCTTTACGTGGGAGACACGGGGACGGACATGAAAACCGCCAACGCGGCGGGAATGTTTGCGGTGGGCGCCCTGTGGGGGTTCCGAACGGCTCGGGAGCTCCTGGACAACGGGGCCCGGACCCTCATCGAAAAGCCCCTGGACCTTCTTTCCCTGCTCCCCTGACGGGACCGACCGGGAACCCGGCCGGTCTTCGGGACTCGAATCGAGCGATCTCATGACCCGGGTCGCAAAGAGCGCAAACCTTCCCGAGCCGGAGCGTGATCTCCTCCCTTTGAGGGGGACCTTCTTTGGGGGACGGACTCGACCCCCCCAAGGGACCCCGACGGTCTTCGAATCCCTCGTCCCGGGCGGGAATCCCCCTCGGGTTGCCTCCGACTAGACCCCGTAATAGGAACGGTACCATTCTACAAACCGGGAAATTCCCTCGCGGACGGAGGTCTTCGGGCGAAAGCCGAACACCCTGCTCAGGTCTTCGATGTCGGCGTAGGTCGCCGGTACGTCCCCGGGCTGGAGAGGCAGCAGCTCCTTGCGGGCCTTGACGCCCAGGCACTCCTCCAGGGCCTCGATAAAAGAGATCAGCTCCACGGGCTGATGGTTGCCGATGTTGTAGATTCGGTAGGGAGCATAGCTGCTGCCCGGATCGGGGGAGTCGCCCGACCATTGAGGATCGGCCTCGGGGGCTTTGGCCATTACGCGGACAATCCCTTCCACGATGTCGTCAATGTAAGTGAAATCCCGCCGCATTTTTCCGTAGTTGAAGACCTGGATGGGTCTCCCGGCGAGGATGGCCCGGGTGAAGATAAAGAGAGCCATGTCCGGGCGGCCCCAGGGGCCGTAGACCGTAAAAAACCGGAGCCCCGTGCAGGGAAGACCGTAGAGGTGCGAGTAGGAATGGGCCATCAGTTCGTTGGCCTTCTTGGTGGCGGCATAGAGGGAGACCGGATGGTCGACGTTCTGGTGGACGGAAAAAGGCATGGAAGTATTGGCCCCGTAGACGGAGCTCGACGAGGCGAACACCAGGTGGGGAACCTGCCGGTGCCTGCAGCCCTCCAAGACATGGATGAAGCCCGTGAGGTTGCTTTCCACGTAGGCGTGAGGGTTTTTCAGGGAATAACGGACTCCGGCCTGGGCCGCCAAGTGGACCACCACGTCGAAGGAATGTTGGTCGAAAAGCTTTTCCATCCCCGACCGATCCTGCAGGTTCAGCTTGCGGAAGGTGAAGTTCGGGGATCGAGACAGCAGCTGCAGCCGATCTTCCTTGAGGTTGACGTCGTAGTAGTCGCTGAGGTTGTCCACGCCCACAACCCGGTTTCCCGAATTCAGCAGGTGCTCAGCCAGGTGAAATCCGATGAATCCCGCAGAACCCGTCACCAGTATCGATCGATCCCATTTCACGTCGGCAACATTCCTTTTTTCTTTTCGGCATTTCGGAAGCCGGATTGGAGTGAGAGGAGGAATCCGCGCCGGGCCGCGATCCTCGAAAGAACGTCCCATGGGCGGGGAATGCCGGTTCGAGGCATCCCGGTCGAGGGCCTGAAAGGAGTCCGTTCGCTCGTTTCCGAACGTGGTTCCGGATTCCTTTGGAGAGTCGTGCCCCGTCCCCCGGATCCGTTCCCATGAACACGGCACCATCGTTTGTAAGACACAAGGGGAGAATCCCCGGAGGGCAGGTCGGCAGGCCGGACCCTAAGTGCCCGGTTTCTTCAGGCGGACGGTGAGGACCGAGCACTCGGCCTTCCTGACCACGCGGTCCGCAGTGCTTCCAAAGAGAACGTGGGCAAGGCCGGTGAGGCCGTGGGACCCCATCACGATCAGGTCCACGTATTTTTCCTTCACCAGTCGCAGGATCTCTGTGGATGCATAGCCTGAAAGCAAATGGATCTCGTAAGGCTGCTTTTCCTTGAGCAGGCCAATGTAGCGTTCCTGGATGGATCCTCTTGCCGCTTCGGCCACCTGTTCCACGAACTTCGGGTCGTACTCGATGGGCAGGTAGGACGAATGAATGGGAGGCGACAGAGAGAAATTGACCATGACGTGCACGATGTGGAGGGTTGCACCATAGCGCCAGGCCAGGTCCCGGGCCACGGTGAAAGCCTCGTCCGCATTCTCGGAAAAATCCGTGCAGAATGCGATGTTTTGAAAATAGCTTGTCTGCATCATTCCCTCCTGGAAAACCTTCTCGATGAACTTCTCGATGAATCGACCCCGAAACGGCGCGAGCCCGCAAAATGAACAGGAAGAGAATATATGCCCATTCCGGCGTTTTTGGCAATAGTCCGGGTTCGGGCGGAAACCGGAACGAAGCCGAAAGGATCGGCGCCTCGCAAGCTTGACAAGATATATGGGCATTAGTAGGATGCGTCGAGATATGCGGGTCCGGTCGGGGGAGGATTCGGCAAATGCGGGCAAACGGACGATGGGGATGGGTGGACGTGGAAGAAAATGATCGTGGGCAGGGAATGAGGGTTCGGGTGCTGATTCTTCGGTCGGCGCTCGGTTTGGCCTTTGCCTACCTCCTGATTCGCTGGTTCTTCCCCGCGGCGGGAATCGTGACCATCCTGGCGGCGGCGGCGCTGCTGGTTTTTTTTGCCTATCTATTCGAATCGGTTCGTCCAGGGAATCAATAATGATGGTTTTGCCGGCGACCGCCGAGGAGAGGCGAAAAGCCTCGGCCGGAGGCCCGGTGTCGCGGGGAGGAGGTTCGCTTTGCGAGGGAGCGACTCCCGGCAGGGGTGTGGTAGGTCGTTGCAGCAATGAGGAGAATGAATGGATTGGGAAAGGCCGCCCAAAAGAAACCCGAAGATGGGCAACGTGCAGGACCTGGAGGAGATCTTGCGGCAGATCAGAAGCCGCTTTCCGCGCTTCTTCTCGAGCAACAGCCCGGTGTGGCTGATCGGGGCCGTCGCGTTGGTCGTCCTGGTCGCGATGAATTCCTATTACATGGTCGAGCCCCAGGAAACCGCAGTGGTACTGCGTTTCGGTAAGTTCATCCACACGGCGGAATCGGGACTCCACTTCAAGGTCCCGTTTGGGATTGATTCCGTGCGCAAAGTGGTGACCGGGCGGGTCCTGCAAAGGGAATACGGCTATCGAACCGCCCAGCCGGGAATCCGTTCCCGGTTCGTGGAAAAGGGACACGAAGAGGAAGCGGTGCTGTTGAGCGGGGACCTGAACGTCTTGAACTTTCAGTGGACCGTCCAGTACAAGATCCAGGACCCCGTGGATTTTCTTTTCCGGTTGCAGGATGTGGACGGCACCCTGGACGACATTTCGGAATCCGTCATTCGTCGGATCGTCGGCAACCGGTATTCAGACGAGGTCCTCACCGTGGGCCGTGCATCCATCGGCGACCAGGCCATGGTCGAAATCCAAAAGATCATGGACAGCTACCGGGCGGGAATTCAGATCCTTACGGTCAAGCTGCAGAACGTGAACCCGCCGGATCCCGTCAAAACGGCCTTTAACGAGGTGAACGAGGCCCGCCAGGAACAGGAGCGGATGATCAACGAGGCCCAGCAGGCTTATAATCAAAAGATCCCTCGAGCCGCGGGGGAAGCTCGACAGACCGTGACCCAGGCGGAAGGATACGCCCTCGAGCGGGTGAACCGGAGCATGGGCGAAACCAGCCGTTTCCTCGAGATCCTTGCCGAATACCGGAAGGCTCCCGAGGTCACCCGCAGGCGCATGTACCTCGAGTCCGTCCCCGAGTTGCTGGGCCGGGTGGATCGTCTCTACATCCTGGATGAGAATGAACGAGGGCTCCTCCCCCTGTTTAACTTGAATCCGGCCGCTTCCGGCACCGGGAAAGGGTCGAAGGAGGGGGAAGGGCGATGATGATCAAGGGCATGCATGCAATCCTCCCCATCTTTCTTGCCGTGGCGCTGTTCCTGTCCGGCGCTCTTTTTGTGGTTAATGAAAATGAGCAGGTCGTGCTGACTCAATTCGGGAGACCCGTGGGAAAGCCCATCACCCAAGCCGGCCTCCATTTCAAAATCCCCATGATCCAAAAGGCCAATTACTTCGAGAAGCGGATCATGAAATGGGACGGGAATCCCAACCAGATTCCCACCAGAGACAAGAAATACATCTGGGTGGACTCGACGGCCCGGTGGCGGATCCAAGATCCCCTGCTTTTCCTCCAGCGGGTGGGAAGCATTTCCATTGCCCACAGCCGCCTGGACGGGATCATCGATTCCGTGGTTCGAGACCACATTTCCAACAACGACCTGGTGGAACTGGTGCGAAGCGAAGGCTGGGAAGACGCCCGCCAGAAGCTCCTGGACGCCGGCATCCCCGACATCCAGTTCATGGATTCCCGGGGAGATCTTCCCTACGGGGAGGAGATCAGTACCCGCCTGACCAAGGGGCGGGAGAAGATCACCCGGGAAATGGTGGCCGACGCCGCACGACTCCTGCCCGAGTTCGGCATCGAGCTCCTGGACATCCGCATCAAGCGCATCAACTACATCGAATCCGTGCAACAGAAGGTGTTCGAACGGATGATCTCCGAGCGAAAAAGGATCGCCGCCCAGTACCGCTCGGAGGGGGAAGGGGAACGGGCCGCAATCCTGGGGCAGATGGAACGGGAGCTGGCCAAGATCACTTCGGAAGCGTTCCGGACGGCCCAGGAAATCCGGGGCAAAGCGGATGCCGAAGCCACCCGGATTTACGCGGAAGCCTACGGCAGAGACCCGGATTTTTATGAGTTCTACCGGACCATGGAGTACTATAAGAATTCCGACAACTCGAGGAGCTCCTTCGTTTTGTCCACGGAAACCGATCTGTTCAAGTACCTGAAGGATGCGGGAAAGGTCCCCGGGAAGTGAAGGAGGAGGAGTGTCTATGCCGTTTTACGAGGAAAACCCGAATCGAATCTCCCAGGCCGACATTGTTGTGGGCATTCCCTCCTATCATGAAGCGGAAGCCATCGGGTTTACGACGGAACAGGTCGCCAAGGGATTGACGAAATACTTCGGGGACCTGAGCAGCGTGATCATCAACTGCGACAACCAGTCCCACGACGGCACCAAGGAAGCCTTCTTCTCCGCGGACTGCAGGGTTCCCCGCATCTACCTTTCCACGGAGGGGGGCGTGCGGGGCAAGGGAAGGAACGTTCGAAATCTTCTCGAGAAAGCCCGGGAACTGGGTGCCCGGGTGGTTGCAGAGGTCGAGGCCGACATCAGAAACCTGTCGCCGCGCTGGATTCAGAACCTGGTTCAGCCGATCCTGAACGGCGCAGGGTACGTGTCGCCCATCTACGTGCGGCACAAGTACGAAGCCACTCTCACCACCTCCATCATCTATCCCCTCACCCGGTGCCTCTACGGTCGTCGAGTCCGACAGCCCAGTTCCGGTGACTTCGGGCTCAGGGGCGACCTGGTGGATTCCTACCTCCAAACGGACGTATGGACCGAATCGGTGGAGCAGTTCGGCATCGATGTCTGGATGACCACCATTGCCCTCAACGCCCGGGTGCCCATCTGCCAGTCCGTTATGGGTTCTCCAAAACTACACCGGGTGAAGGACCCGTACGCCCAGCTTTCGGTGGTTTTCCGGCAGATCGTGAGCACCATCTTTGATCTCATGCAGATCTATGAGCCCTTCTGGCGCCGGGTGAAATGGAGTAAGCCCACGATCCTTTTCGGAGTGGACAACGTGGAGGTGGAAACCCCCATCCCGGTGGAGGTGAACGTGAATCGGCTCCATGAGCGTTTCCTCGAAGGTTTCGATCAGTACAGCAAGACCTGGGAGGCGGTGTACGGGAGCGCGGTGTCCAACAAGCTCCAGGAAATCCGAAGCCTGGGGCTCCAACACTTTTCCCTTCCCAGCCAAACATGGGCTAGGATCCTGTTCGATACGGCCAGGGCCTACAAGAATGTGGGGGCGCAAGAACGGACGGGACTCCTGGACGCACTCCTGCCCCTCTACCTGGGCAAGGTCCTGACTTTCGTGAAAAAGACCGAACGGATGTCCATCCAGCAGACGGAAGAATACGTGGAAAACGAGTGCATGATTTTTGAGGAAAACAAACCCTACCTTGCCACAATGTAAGCGCCGTCAACGGCAAAAGGAGGATGGCCCGGGGAAACCCGCCGCACCCGAAGAAGCAACGAACCCTCGACAGGGGTCCGACCGCGATTCGCGATTCCAAGAGGATCAAGGAGAGGAAGAGATGCCCAAGATCTTGGTTGTAGATGACGAAGAACATATTCGGCTACTGTATTCCGAAGAGCTCAAAGAGTCGGGTTATGAAGTGATCACGGCCCAAAGCGGCTATAAGCTCCTGGAACGGATTGAAGAAGAACAGCCCGACTTGGTGATTCTCGATATCAAAATGGTGGACTACAACGGTCTTGATCTGCTCCAGGACATCCGCAACCACTATCACGATCTGCCCGTGATTCTGTCCACGGCCTACGACACATTCAAAGAGGACATGAAGTCTATCGCGGCGGACTTCTATGTGGTCAAGAGCTTCGATTTGACGGAGCTCAAAAAGAAGATTGCCGTGGCCCTGGAAGCACGCCTGCCTTGATTTTCCGTCGGCCGGGCATGCCGCGCGGGTCTTTCGGGCCGGGAACGGTCGGGCCTCACTGCTTGGGGTTGCTGATCCACACGTAACCGGCCAGGGAAGCAAAGATCACGTTGCCCACCCAAACCCCCACCGGCGGAGAGAGGATTCCCGCCGTCGCCAGAGCGATCCCCGTCTGGAGGACCGTAAGGTAAACGGCGGCCACCGCGACCGCAATCCCGACCCCGGCGGCAATGCCCCCGTGCAATCCCCGGTGGAGGGCGACGGCGATCCCCAACAGGGCCAGAATGAACGTGGTGAAGGGGATGGCCATCCGCAGCTGCAGCTCCACTTCATAGGGGACGGCATTGTAGCCTTCCTGACGGATCTTTTCCCCGTAACGAACCAGGTCGAACCAGCTCAGATCCTCGGGAGTCCTTTCCATGGCTGTAAAGTCGTCGGGTTTCTCCTCGATGTCCAGCGTCATTTCCGAGAATCTCTCCTGGTAGGTGGTCTCTCCCTCGAACCGCAGGACCAGGCCGTCTTCGGCCGTCCACACTCCGTCGTTCCACCAAAGTCTCCGGGCATCGATGCGTTGGGTGAGCCGAAACTGCCCGTCCAGAAAGAAGAGGGACGGCCTGAGCATCACCTTGTTCCGATGGTCGTAAAGCCCGATCTGGTACAGCACCCCCTGGCCTCGGTACCAGGCGTTTTCGAAAGCCCACGACTGGCTGCCCTGTTTCTTTTTCACCTGCTGGTCCCAGAGTTGCTGGGCCCGAAACCCTCCGGCCCGGGCCACGGTTTCCGCCATGGCGAAATGAGCGACGGAGATGAGCAGTGCCCCCAGGAGCAGGGGCCTGGCAATGGCGAGAGCGCTGACT
Source organism: Syntrophobacteraceae bacterium (assembly GCA_029974695.1). Classification (GTDB taxonomy): domain Bacteria; phylum Desulfobacterota; class Syntrophobacteria; order Syntrophobacterales; family Syntrophobacteraceae; genus JAGPLX01. The sequence continues at coordinate 18,122 of JARKQW010000338.1, forward strand.
CCGGCAGCCTTCATCGCAATGATTTCACGGTTTCGACTGAGGATTCCCAGGGTAATCATCACCCCCAGCAACACCGACATGGAGACTCCCTGGCTCAGGATCATGGGCAGCTTGTAGAAAAAATACAGAAAGGTGTCCCCCACGGACGCCTGGTTTTCAATGAAGTCGTCCAACTTCTCAAAGAAGTCGATGACCAGGTAGAGACCTCCGAAGGCGAAGAGCACCAGGGCCCCGATGGGAAAGAAGACTCGAAGTATGTAGCGGGGAATGATTTTCATGAGCGGGAAGAGGGCCTCCCGTCGGTGGGAAAGACGGATCGGAGTCTGTCCCGAATCCGAAGCCCGCTGCTCCACAAAGCGTCCACCTGGATCACCCATCCTCGGTCCACCCGGTTCCACAAGTACGAGGCCAGGAGCAAGGCCGCCCCATTGGGGAGCCAGATGGCGAGGCTGCTGGGAATGAGCTGATTTTCCGCCAGCCCCTTCCCGGCCGAAAGGAGAACATAATAGGTTATGTAGACCCCGACTCCCATGGAAATGCCGATCAGACGGCTCCGGTGGCGGAAGACGGCCCCCAGGGGAGCGCCCACCAGACCCAGGGCAAGACAACTGAAGGGGAGGGCCAGGCGTTGGTGCATTTCCGTCAGGTAGCGAACCTGCCGATCGGGAGTCATGCGGCCAATGACCTCCAGGAGCTCCTTCCACGTGAGCTCGTCTCGATCCTTGGATCCGTCTTGGGCGGTCCCAAAGAGCTCGTCCATGCTCAACGTGAGGTCGTAGGTCTTGAAGCTCACGGCCTGGGCATCCTTGAGGCTCTCGGGAATCCGCGTGATGATTCCGTTATGGATGCGAAACGTGACGTGGCTCATGTCTCGCTGGTACAGGATCTGTGCCCTCTGGGCCACAATGGCGGGCCGGATCTTTTCCTGTCGCTGGTCCTGGACGAAAATCCCCTCGATGGTGAGATCGGTCGTGTTGACGCTGCGAAAATAAAACACGATCTTTGGAATGCTCGTGATGAAGGTCCCTTCTCGAAGCAGGACCGGAAGATTGGTGCGGCCCAGAAACCGCAGCTTGTTTTCGAAGGAAGAGTTCGTGTGGGGTGTGATATAAAACATGTTGCACGCGGACAATAGGGTGCACAGCAGACCCAGGGTCAGTACGGGAGGCAGAAACTGCCGGAAGCTGATCCCGGTTGCCCGGAGGGCCACCAGTTCATTGTCGCTGTTGAGCCTCACGAAGGCCAGAAGGATTCCCAGCAGCACGGCCATGGGCAGCGCGTACTGGAGCAGTTTCGGAAATGCGTACCAGAGCAGTTCGAGAACATCCAGCACCGTGAGGGTGGACACAAACAACAGGCGGGTGAGCTGAAAGAGGCGGCCTGTAATAAGGACCAGGCCCAGACCCAGAAGGCAAACGAAGAAAGGAGCTAATTGCTCCTTCAGAGAGTATCGGTACAGGGTTGTTTTCATACAGCGGCACTCTACAGAATCGAAACGGATTTGGTCAATGAGAAAGGATGACTCCGGACACAACGTATCCGCACGACCCTTGCGCCCCTTGTTGGAAGAGCGCGAAGAGAAGGTCCTGGCGCCCGAGGCCCAGCGAAGCAGGCTCAGTCGCGGCCGCATGCGCCAAGAGTCCGAGTGTCCCCTGCGAACTTCCTATCAGAGGGACCGGGACCGAATCGTCCACAGCAAGGCCTTTCGACGCCTGAAGCACAAGACTCAGGTGTTCCTCTCCCCTACGGGAGATCACTATCGCACAAGGCTCACCCACACCCTCGAGGTGTCCCAGATCGCCCGCACCATCGGCCGGGCCCTGGCCCTCAACGAGGATCTCATCGAAGCCGTAGCCCTGGGCCATGACCTGGGGCATACGGCCTTCGGACACGGAGGAGAACGGGTTTTGAACGAAATTGTTCCCGGTGGATTCTACCACAACGAACAGAGCCTGCGCGTGGTGGATGTGCTGGAAAGAAACGGCCGGGGACTGAACCTCACCCTCGAAGTCCGCGAGGGCATCCTGAAGCATTCCAAGGGCCGAACCAACCCCATTCTCCCGGAACCCGAGCAGCGGGCCGGCACCCTGGAAGGGCAGGTGGTGCGCCTTGCGGACATCGTTGCCTACCTAAACCATGACCTGGACGACGCCATTCGCGCAGAGATCCTGAAGGCCCGGGATATTCCCGTGCAGGTCCGGGACCACATCGGCAGCACTCATTCCGGAAGAATCCACACCCTGGTGGACGACATCATCTATTCGAGCCTTGCCAACGGTCTTCGGGAGGTGACCATGAGCGCGGAGATGATCGAGAGGGTGGATCAGCTTCGCGCTTTCCTGTTCGAGCGGGTGTACGAGGTGCCCCAGGTGCTCGAGGAATTTGGCAGGGTCAGCAAAATCATCGAAGACCTCTACGCATGCTTTCTCGAAAACGATGCCCTTTTTGAGCAGGAGATCGGTCCCCTGTCCGATTCCCCGACCCGAGAACGGCAGGTATGCGACTACATCGCCGGGATGACCGACCGTTATGCTCTCGATCTCTACAAAAGACTCTTCCTCCCCCGCCCGTGGATGAAGATCTGAAGCAGGCCTGAAGCTCCCGCTCCACATGGGGTCCCGGACGATCTCCTTCCCCGGGGACCCACATCCTCAGATGCCTCCGCCGCCTCCTGCCCCTCATATGCGGCTTGACGGACCATTGCCCCCGTGGTATCGGTGGCATGCCTTTCCCGGGATCTTGAATGAAAACGAAGGATTCGAGGGATCTCAGGCCATCTTTGGGAATGAATTCCAATAGCTGGAACTCCCGGCCATTCACCCATTCCGGGACCCCCGGTCCCGGACTCGGAGACGAAAGAATGCCATGAAGAAGCAAAAGCGTTCGTTGGAACTGGAAGAACAGGAGGCATCCTCTTCCCAGGACCTCGGCCTGGTTTCCGAAGATCTCGATGAGGAGGAGATCGTCATCGAGCTGCAAGACGTGGTGGAGTACCCGGAAGACCTGGACGATGAGGAGGGCGGCGCCGAGAATCTCGAAGTCGAACTGCTCGACGCCGAACCGGGATTGGACTTCCGGGAACTGGACACGAAGGGGGTCGAAGACGAGGACGAAGACCTTTTCGAACACGACCTGTTGAAAGAATTCGCCCTTTCGGAGGAACCCGTTGCCGAGAAGCCCTCCCCTGGTCCGGAACGAGAAGGACCGGCCGTGGAGGAGGATTTCTTTGAAAAGATTGCTCGAGAGGAAGCGGAATCTTCCATGGAAGAACCCGAACTCCCCCCGGGTCCCGCCCCGGTGGAGGCGGCGGCACCCGGGGTCGACGCAAAATCCGGAAAGGCACCCCCGGAAGCGCCGCCGGATTCTTCCGTGGTTTCTGTGGCGGCCGTCGCGGCCGTGCCCGTCCCGGAAGTCGCATCGAGGGAGCTCTCATCTTCCCCGGCGGAAAATGAGGAGATCAACGCGATCCTGGATCAGTTCCTGAACCGCATCGAGGAGCGCGTGGGGCAAATGATCGGAGAGGCGGTGGAGGCCCGGTTGCCCCAGATCGTTCGAAGCCTGCTCCGGGAAGAAATCGAGCGCATCAAGAGTCAAATCCCCTAGAGTTTTGAGCGCCCCTGCCGGCGGCGGCAGGGCAGGGCGGTCTCGGCCCGGCAGCGCAATCCCCCCGGCAGGGGCCTCGAAGCCGGCGCCCTCGTGTCCCGCCGGACCACCGAAAGGAGCACCGCAAGGGAGCGGTATGATGACCGAAAACTTGTTACCCAAGGCCTACACGTTCCAGGATGTGGAACCACGCTGGTCCACCTTCTGGGAGCAACACAACCTCTGGACGGCGGACCCTGAAAGCCCCAACCCGCCCTTCAGCATCGTCATCCCGCCCCCCAACGTGACAGGGCAGCTTCATATGGGTCATGCATTGAACAATACCCTCCAGGACATCTTGTGCCGATACCATCGCCTCAAAGGCTTCGAAGTCCTGTGGGTCCCCGGGACGGACCACGCCGGAATTGCCACCCAGAACGTGGTAGAGCGCCAATTGACCCAGGAGGGTCTCAACCGCCACATACTGGGCCGGGAAGCCTTTCTGGATCGGGTGTGGGACTGGAAGCAAAGATACGGCGGCATCATCATCAACCAACTCAAACGCCTGGGAGCATCCTGCGACTGGTCCCGGGAACGCTTCACCATGGACGAGGGCCTGTCCCGGGCCGTGCGCTTGGTCTTCGTCCGGCTGTATCAGGAGGGCCTCATCTATCGCGGCAAAAGGATGATCAACTGGTGCCCCCGATGTATGACGGCCCTGGCCAACATTGAAGTCGAGGGGGAAGAGCTCGACAGTCATCTCTACCACATCCAATACCCGGCCGCTCCCGGCAAGGGCGGCGTGGTCGTGGCCACGACCCGCCCGGAAACCATGCTCGGGGATACGGCCGTGGCCGTTCATCCGGAGGACCCCCGTTACAAAGCTCTCGTGGGCCAAAAACTGATTCTGCCCCTGGTGGAACGACCGATCCCCGTGATCGGAGATCCCTACGTGGACCGGGAATTCGGGACCGGTGCCCTCAAAGTGACCCCCGCCCACGATTTCAACGACTTCGAAATCGGTCGAAAGCACGGGCTGGAGCTGGTGCAGGTCATCGGAGAAGACGGACGCATGAACGAAGCGGCCGGAGTCTACGCGGGCCTGGACCGGCACGCGTG
>JARKQW010000340.1 GCA_029974695.1 Syntrophobacteraceae bacterium
GGTACGGCTTGAAAGTAAGGAGAACCGGCATTGCGCTTTAGCTGGTACAGCACGGAATGGCCGTACCCCGGGAGCAGGACCCCGAGCAGGGCCTGTCCCGAGAGGGGATTCGGGACGTGGAACGGATCGGGATGGTTGCCAAGGGATACGGAGTGCGCGTCGCCTCCATCCAGCACAGCGGGAAGAGAAGGGCGCGCCAGACGGCGGAGATCCTGGCATCGACCTTGGATTCCGTCCAGGAGGTTCGCGAGATCCCCGGCATCGGTCCCCTGGACGATGCGACCCTCCTGGCTCCCTCCCTCAAGAGTCGCGACAACCGGATGCTCGTGGGACACCTGCCCTTCCTGGAGAAGCTGACCTCGACCCTCTTGACCGGGTCCGCGGACCTTCGCATCTTCAAATTCCAAAACGGGGGGATCGTGGCCCTGGATCAAGACCCGGAGTCCGGATCCTGGTATATCAAGTGGACCTTGATGCCCCATATTTCGTGAGGGGGGAGGCTTTCCATTCGGACTCAGGGGGATAACCAACCCAGTCCCGGGAGCGGACTCGAACCGGCCGGGCCGCTTCCCGCAGGGGCCTCGCAGGCCCTCATCCTGGGCGCCGCCATGTTGGCCCTCTTCCTGGGGGCCCTGGACGCCCTCGTGGTGGCCGCCGCCATGCCCAGCATCGTGGCGGATCTGGGAGGCATCCACCTCTACAGCTGGGTTTTTTCTTCCTACATGCTCACCCGGGCCACGGCCCTCCCCATCTTCGGAAAGCTCTGCGACCTCTACGGCAGCCGCAACCTGTTCCTGGCGGCCGTTGCCCTCTTCATGGCCAGCTCGGTTCTGGCCGGTGCGGCGGATTCCATGCCCTATCTCATCTTCTTTCGAGCCCTCCAGGGGATCGGGGCCGGGGGCAATTTCGCTCTGGCCTACGTGATCGCGGCGGACCTGGCCCCTCCCCACAAGCGGGGAAAAGCCATGGGCTCCATGGCCTTCGTCTGGGGAGTGGCCAGCATCCTGGGGCCGTCTCTGGGCGGGTTTATGGTCAACTACTTCTCGTGGCGATGGATCTTCTACATCAACCTTCCCCTGGGGGCTTTCGCCTTCCTTTCCATCGCTCTCTTCCTCAAGGAAGTCCGGCAAAAGAAACCCAACGCATCGGTGGACTACCCGGGCGCCCTGGTCCTCACCCTGTCCGTGCTGGCCCTCCTCACGGCCTTCCTGCTGGGAGAGCACTGGGACCAATGGCTGTCTCCCACCATCCCGGCCCTCCTGGTCGCCTCGGCGGCCGGGGTCTTTCTGTTTGCCCGGATCGAGAAGCGGGCGCCCGAGCCTATCCTGGCCATGGAATTCTTCCGCATCCCGGCCTTCCGCACGGCCAACGGCGCCGCTTTTTGCAGCAGCTTCGCCATCTTTTCCTTGTCGGCCTTCACCCCCCTCTACATCCAGGGAGTGCTGGGAAAGAGCCCGGCGACCCTGGGCCTGGCCATGATTCCCCTGAGCCTGGGATGGTCCCTGGGCGCCCTGGTCTGCGGGCAGGTGATCCGCCCGCACAGGGAACGGCGCTTCAGTATCTGGGGCGCCCTGGTCCTGGCCGGGAGCACCGCCATGATCCTTCCCTTCACCCCGGGCACTCCCTTGTGGCTTTGTTCCGCCGTGCTCGCCGCCGCCGGGCTGGGCATGGGGTTCGTGTCCATCTCGACCCTCCTGGTGGTGCAAAACAGCCTCTCGGCCTCCGACCTGGGCATTGCCACTTCCTCCCACCAGTTCGCCCGCACCTTGGGCGGCACCATTGGGATCGGGGCTTCGGGGAGCTTCTTCTCGGGGGCCCTCACCCGATGGACGGATCATCCCGCAAACGCCCGGTGGGCTCGGGACTTCCCCCAGTTCTTCGGGCAAGACCTGCCCGGCAACCTCCGGCATCTCTTCCAGTCGGATCTTTCGGGAATGCTTCCCCAGTCTCTCCAAAATGTGCTAAGAGAAGCCGTGCTGGGCGGGATCGACATCGTGGTCGGGCTGGCGCTGGCAGCATCCGTTTTGAACGTCTTATGCTGTTTTCTACTGCCCAAAGAGGGCCCTCGATCCCCGGATGCGGCTCCGCCCCCCGTGAATTTCCCCGTTAGAGGTGGCATGAAATGATGGAAGAACTGGAAAAGAACGAACCGCAAGAGGAAGAAAGCTTCGAAGAGCTTTTGAAAAAGAGCCGCGTGGTCTCCACACCCCTGCGCAGGGGGGAGAAGGTCAAGACCGTCGTTCTCAAGATCACTCCCGAATGGACCTTTCTCGACCTGGGCGGAAAAAGCGAAGGATTGCTGTCCACCAAGGAAATCCAGGACGAGGAGGGCAATCCGACGGTCAAAGAGGGCGACGTCCTCGAGGCCTTTTTCCTTTCCTCGGAAGGCAACGAAACCCGGTTCACCACCCGCATCACCGGCAAGGAGGCTGCGGCGGCCTATCTCGAGGACGCCCTTGCGGGGGGGATTCCCGTCGAGGGAGTCATCGAGAAGGAAATCAAGGGGGGCTACCAGGTAAAGCTGCCGGGGAACGTTCGCGGGTTTTGCCCCTTTTCCCAGATGGGATTGCCTCGAACCCGGGGCAACCTGGACCTCACCGGTCAGCGAATGACGTTCAAGGTCATCGAGTACGAGCGGGAGGGCCGAAGGGTGCTGCTGTCCAACCGGGCCATCCTCGAGGAGGCCCGCCGGGTTCAGGTGAACGCCCTCAAGGAATCCCTGAAGGAAGGGATGATCGTCCGGGGCACCGTGGTTTCCGTCAAGGAGTTCGGAGCATTTCTGGATATCGGGGCCGTCCAGGGATTGATTCCCATCTCCGAGATCGGGTACGGCCGCGTCGAGGACATCCACCAGTGGCTCAAGGTCGGGCAGGAAGTCGAGGTCATGGTGGTCAAGCTCGATTGGGAGAAGGAGCGGTTTTCCTTCAGCATCAAGGCCGTTCTCCCCGATCCGTGGGAAGACGTGCCCGCCAAGTACCCGGAGGGGTCCGTGCACCGGGGGACCGTGACCCGGCCCATGGAGTACGGGGCCTTCGTGCAGCTCGAACCGGGGGTCGAGGGCCTGCTGCCCATCTCGGAGTTTCGAACGGGAAGAAAGGTCAAGCACGCGCGACAGCTGGTGACCGAGGGCCAAAGCCTCACGGTGAAGGTTCTTTCCGTAGACGGGGAAGCCCGGCGCATCTCTCTGGGGATCCAGTGGGAAAGCTCGGAGGAGGGGGACGCGCCCGTCGAGTCCGCAGCCGCCTATGCCGGGAGCGGATCCAAATCCATGGGGACCCTGGGGGATCTGCTGACGGCCAAGGGGGCGGGCAAAGAACGGCGCGAACCGGGAAAAGGAAAGCGCAAGCGCTGACGGGTCGAGGCGGTCGAGGGCGGTGCCGCAGCCGGATGGGCTACTCCCCTTCCAGGGCCCGGCGCTGCATTTCGGTAAGGTAGGCGTCCAGTTCCTCGATGCTGGCGAAGATTTGGAGAGTGGGCAAGGCGTTGATGATTTCGAAAACCTTCTTGATCTGGGGCTGAAGGTTCACGATGAGCAGGTTTCCGTTGCGCTGGGCCAATCCCTTTCTGGCCTTGAGGATCACCCGAATGCCCATACTGCTGATGTAGTCCACCCCTTTCATATCCAGGGTGACCACACTGGACCTTCCTTCGTTTAGCATGAAGTCGATCCTCTTTTCGAGGACCCAGTAGGTTTCGGAGTCCAACCGGCCAAAGGGCAGGACCGTGAAAATACCGGGCTGTTTTTCCTCCGAAGTCACATTGAGAGCCATTTCCCCTCCTTCTTGAACCTCCTCGATCCTCGAAGCCCCTCAACTCCGCAACTGAAAGCAGAGGGTCAGGACATTGGAGTCGTCGTCCCGTTCGTACCAAACATCGTGGGCCAGCTGCCGCACCAGGAGAATCCCCAGACCCCCCACGGTCCTTTCGGTAAAATCCACGTCCAGGTCGGGAGCAGGCGCCTCCAGGGGATTGAACGGCACGCCCCAGTCCCGGATTCGAATCCGGCAGGTTCCGTTTTCGTCCGCGGTCCAGTCCACCCGGATGTCTCCCCTCGATCCCGGATACCCGTAGGAGATGATGTTCACCAGCACCTCCTCGAGGACCAGCTTCATGTCGCCCAGCATTTCGGCAGGGGCGCCCAGGGCCCTGGCGGGCTCGAGAACAAAGGCTTCCAGGGGTTCAAGGGATTCCATGGTAGCGGACAGCTGTATTGTCTTCATGAAGACCTTGCGTGTCGGTGTCGACCGGCGAACCGGTGCACGGGTGAGTCGGCGACCCGGCAAAACCGTCGGCCCGTTTTGCCCGGGCGGCGACCTTCCGGTTCAACGGAGGGTAGTCAAAAAACTCCCGGTTCGCAATGGTTAAATGGATTCCCGGGCAACCCGAAGCGGGGAATCCAACCACTTGTTCAGCTCGTCCCCCTCCCCCGGGAGCAGGGGGTAGGAAACCCGCTCTCCCCGGTAGTCTAGAAAGACGAGGCGGTCCTCCTCCCGGGCTTCCACCCGGTTGGGAGTCAGGGGCACCTTCCCGCGGCCTCCGGGAAGATCCACCACCAGGTGGGGCATGGCCAGCCCGGAAATGCGGTTTCGCAGGCGGGAGAGGACCTCGAGGCCCCGGGCCAGGGGGGTCCGAAAATGAGCCGTACCCCGGGTGAGGTCCATCTGCATGAGGTAATAGGGCCGAACCCGCAGCCTCAAGAGCCCCTGGAACAGCTCCCCCAGCACCGACGGATCGTCGTTCACCCCTCGAAGCAGAACCGTCTGGCTTCCCAGGGGAATGCCCGCGTCCGCCAGGATGCCGCAAGCCTTGGCGGCTTCTTGGGTGAGCTCCCGCGGGTGGTTGAAATGCAGGTTCATGAAGAGGGGATGATGGCGGGAGAGCATCCGGGCCAGCTCGAGGGTGACGGTGGCCGGGGAAAACCCGGGGACCCTGGTTCCCATTCGAACGATCCCCACGTGGGAAATCCTGCGGAGGGAGGAAAGGATGTGATCGAGCTTCGACGGGGCCAAGAGGAGCGGATCGCCCCCCGAGAGGAGGACGTCCTGGATTTCCCGGTGGGCGCGGATGTACTCGAGGCCTTCCTCGATCCGGTCCCGGGTCATGGGCACGGGACGGCGCCAGCGCCTCTTTCGAGTACAAAACCGGCAGTGAGCGGCGCACCGGGCGGACACCAGCCACAGCACCCGGTTGGGATAGCGATGCACCAGGTTGGGAACGGGGGAAAGGCTTTCTTCGGCAAGGGGGTCCTCGAAGCCGTCCTCGTCCTCGAGTTCCGCCGGGTCGGGAACGATCTGCTTCCAGACGGGATCTCCCGGATGACGAACGAGACCGCACACGTAGCGGCCCGCTCGAAAGGGGTAGCGCCGGCACACGGCTTCCATCCCCCGCAGCATTTCGGGATCCTTCACGGAGAAAACGTCCCCGGGTTTCATGCCTTCGGCCCCCCGCTTTTCACTCGGTCCCCGGTTGCACGATTCGGCCGGCACGGATCCCGCCTCCTCGTTCCCGCGGAAGCGGAAATCCGGGAAGAGCGTCCATACCCACCGGCCGGATGCCGGCCTTGGCGGCCATGACGGGCTGATGCTCTCCGAATCGCCCAACCCGGATCGGTGTCCTGGGTGTCCATCCCGCCCCCTTCGTTCCTTCCGTTCTTTGCGTCCCTTGCTCCCACGCGGTTTCCGCCCCCAGGCCCGTGAACGACGCCGTCGCCGATTTGCGTCCTTTGGGCCCGCGGGGTTTCCCTATTCCCTGGCGTCCCGGGTTCCCGCCCTCGATTCCCGACCCGCCCGGGAACTGATAACACGAAAGACTTGATTTCGGCAAATGGCGGGAATAGAATTCGCCCTGCATTTGCGCGGTAGGGGAATATCCGTGTGTTGCTAGTGTTTTCGGCCTGCTTCGGCAGTTCGAGGAGTATTTCCTATTGAACGATTGGGAAAGGGAGTTCCGACCTTCCGGTGGGCTGACTCCCTGTTTTGCTTTCTGGGTTCGAGCGTTAAGGAGATCTATGAACCGAGTTGTCGGCATGATCGGCTTGCTGGCTTTCTGTGCTTTGAGCTGGGCGCCGAACCCCGCGTGGGGAATGGAAAAGACGGGTCGGCCGCCCTCGAGCCCGGCCGCCGTCCCCGGAGGGGAACAGCGGACGGCCCTGGTCATTGGAAACGGGTCTTACGAGACCTCGCCCCTACGCAACCCCGTCAACGATGCCCGGGCCATCGCCCGGGCCCTGGCCGAGGTGGGCTTCGAGGTTTCCGAGCGGGAAAACCTCAGCCAGAAGGACATGAAGCGGGAAATCCAGGCCTTCGGCCAGAAGCTCCAAAAAGGGGGCGTGGGGCTTTTTTACTATGCCGGACACGGCATGCAGGTGGACGGAAAAAATTATCTGATCCCCATCGGCGCCAAGATCGAACATGAAAAGCACGTCGAGTACGAAGGGGTGGACGTCGGTTCGGTGCTCTCGGAAATGGAGTATGCCCGAAACCGGCTCAACATCGTCATTTTGGACGCATGCCGGGACAATCCCTTCGCCCGCAGCTTCCGGTCCGGGGCCCAGGGGCTGGCATCCGTCAACGCCCCCATCGGCACCATCATCGCCTACGCCACGGCCCCGGGCTCCGTGGCCAACGACGGACCCGAAGACCACGGGGTGTACACCGGGGAACTCATTCGCGTCATGAAAGCCCCGGGAGTCAAGATCGAGGACGTGTTCAAGCAGGTGCGCTCGGCGGTGCGCGAAGGCACCCAGGGAAGACAGGTCCCCTGGGAATCTTCCTCCCTCGAGGGGGATTTCTTCTTCATGCCCGGGTCCGTCGCGGCGGCCCCGGTGTCGGTTGCCGAAAACAAGCCCACGGTGGTCGCTTCTTCGACTTCCCGGGGGGAGGCCTCCCCGAAGGCCGTAAAGTCTTGGAAAGAACCCGTTTCGGGCATGGAGTTCCTCTGGATTCCCGGCGGATGTTTCAACATGGGCAGCCCCGAAACCGAAGCGGGCAGGGACGCCGACGAGGGGCCGGTCCACGAGGTCTGCCTCGAAGGCTTCTGGATGGCCAAGACGGAAACCACCAACGGGCAGTTTCGCAAGTTCCAGCCCAACCACGACAGCCGGGACTACGACGGCTTTTCCCTCAACGGGGACAACCAGCCCGCGGTCCACGTGACCTGGGAAGATGCCAACGGGTTTGCCCAGTGGCTCAAGGCCCAGAACGGCGGCAAGTACAAGTTTCGGCTGCCCACCGAAGCCGAGTGGGAATACGCCTGCCGAGCAGGTTCCGACGCGGCCCGCTACTGGGGAGACGACCCCAACCGGGCCTGCACCTTCGAGAACGTGGCGGACCACACGGCCCGGAATCAGTGGGGATGGGAAGAAAGCCACGATTGTGACGACGGATACGCCGCCACTTCCCCGGTGGCCGCCTTCCAGCCCAATGCCTTCGGGCTCTACGACATGCTGGGCAACGTCTGGGAATGGTGCGAGGACACCTACGGCATCGACGTCTACACCCGTCACGACCGAAACGGTCCCGTCTACGTGAATGCGGGCGTGGGAGCCGACCGGGTCATTCGGGGCGGCTACTGGCACGGAAGCCCTCGAAGCGTGCGGTGCGCCGACCGGGGAAGCGGCCTTCCCAACGGGATGAACGACGACCTGGGCTTCCGCCTGGTGCGGGAACCCTAGGGCCTGTCCCAAAGCAAGAACCCCTCGCCCCGCCCTCTCCCCCCCTCGGGAAAGGAGCTTTCTCCCGTTTTTCCACGGGAGGGGCCGGGGAAGGATGATGAGCAGGAGGAAACCATGCGACGGATTCAAACCCGCGGGACCCTTTGGGGGACCCTGATTCCCGTGTTCCTCATTCTGGCGTCCCTTTTTCCCCTCCTTTCCCCCTCTTTCGCACACTCCCAGGACCAGACCGTCACCTTCCGATGGGCCTTCGGGACCCTCATCGACGAAGGGCTCACCCTTCGGCTCGAACCCATCCGGGAAGACCGGTCCATGAAGTCCGGAGACCACTTCAAAATGATGGTGGAACCCCGGACCCGGTGCTTCGTCTACGTCATCTATCACAACTCCCAGGGGGAAATGATCCGGCTTTTCCCCTACTCCCTCGAGCAATTCCCGGCCGGGTTCGAACTGAACAAGAGGTACTACATTCCCCAGGGTGAACGGTGGTTCGAACTCGATACCCACCCGGGGCGCGAGACCTTCTACCTGCTCGCCTCCGCCCGCAGGCTCGTCGAGCTCGAGACCCTTCTCAAGACCTATGAATCGGCGGACCCCGAAAAGAAGCCGGACCTCACCACTCAGATCCTGGCCCAGATTCGAACGGAACGACTGCTCCACCGGGAATTCGCCGAATCCGCCGAACGTCCCGTGGCCATCGGGGGAGCTATCCGAGGCATCGAGAAGGCCCAGGGGGAAAACCGACAGAGCATCGATCCCATCGCCGAGGTGATCTCTTCCACCACGGGTTTCTATGCCAAGACCTTCACCATCGAGCACCAGTGATTCCCGGCGGGGACGGATCACGGTCTTCTGGATCGTACTCTCCTTTCTGGGATCGCACCTGCTGTTTTTCCTGTTTCCGCGGGTGCTCCCTTCCTGGAACGAACAGGTCTTCGACCGGTTCTTTGTTCTTCGATCTTCCCTTCCTTCCTTCCAGCCGCCCTATGACGGAACGGTGGTCCACGTGGACGTCACCAATTCCACCATCCGGCGGCTCGGGAATTTCTACCTGAATCGATCCCATTACGCCCGGGTCATGGAAAACCTGGGAACCATGGGCACCTTCGCCCAGGCCTACGATTTCATCTTTCCGGCCCGAACCAACGAAACGGAAGACGAGGCGTTTCTTTCCGCCGCCCGGAAGTCCGCCAACGCCTATTTCGGCATGGCTTTCGTGCTGGACGCGGTGGAGGGACCGGGGGGAAGTTCCGTCCAGAAGACGGCGGGGATCGAGTCTCTCGAGGCCGGGCGCTGGAAGCTGCGGGTCGAGGGAGATGCCTCGGGCCTGTACCGGGGCTCGGACCCCCTCACCACCTTTTCCGAACTGGCCGAACGTTCCCGGGGAGTCGGGTTTCTCAACGTGACCGCCGACCCGGACGGGGTCTTTCGCCGGGTCCCTCTGGTGGTGCGGTTCCAGGGCGGATTCTACCCCAGTTTTCCCTTTCGGGTCGCCTGCGACTACCTGGGCGTTCCCCCCGAGCGGATCGTCCTGCGGCCGGGGAAACACGTTCTTCTCGAGAACGCCCGGCATCCCCGGTGGGAAAAGCCCCGGGACCTCCGCATTCCCGTCGACGCCCGGGGAAACCTGCGCATCAACTACGCGGGCCCGTGGGAACGAATGAAGCACTACAACTTCGCCGCCGTCTATCGGGCGTCCGAAGACCGGGAGGAATTGGCCCTGTGGAAGGAAGAGCTTTCGGGAAAGATCGTCATTGTATCCGACGTGGCCACGGGGTCGGCGGACCAGGGACCGGTGCCCACGGACGCGAACCTGCCCCTGAGCGGTCTTCACGCCAATGTCTTGAACACGATCCTTTCCGGGGCCTTTCTGCAGGAGTTGAGCTTTCTCCAGGGACTTCTCCTGGACGGGGCCCTGGCGGGGTGCGTGCTGGTCCTGGCCGCCTTGGCATCCTCCTACGGCTTTCCCCTCCTGTGCCTGGCCCTGGCCGCCGGGGTTTCGGGACTGGCCCTGGCCCTGTTCCTCTACGCCCACACCCTCATTCCTCTGCTGCGGCCCCTTACGGCCATCCTGCTCTCGGCGGGCAGCATCACCGCGGTGCGCTACATCCGGGTATCCCGGGAAAAGGCCGTGCTGCGCAGGCTCTTCGAGGCTTACTTTCCCCCCTCCGTGGTGAAAAAGCTGGTGGCAAGACCCGACGTTTTGGCCTCGAGGGGGCAGCGAAAGGAGCTCTCAATCCTTTTCAGCGACATCCAGGGGTTCACCACCCACTCGGCCCGGCTGACGCCCGAGCAGATCCAGAAGTCCCTGAACGAATATTTCGATTCCATGGTCGAGATCGTGTTCCGGCATGAAGGAACGGTGGACAAGTATATCGGAGACGGTCTCATGGTGTTTTTCGGCGACCCGGACCCTCAGGAGGACCATGCCCTGCGGGCGGTGCGGGCGGCCCGGGACATGCAAAAGAAGGTCCGGGAGCTCGATGCCGCGTGGGCCCGGGACGGAGGCATGCCCCTCAAGATCCGCATCGGCATCAACACCGGGGAGGTGGTGGTGGGAAACATGGGATCCAAAAAGAGGCTCTCCTACACCGTGCTGGGATCCGCCGTGAACCTCGCCCAGAGGCTCGAATCCAACGCCCCCGTGGGAGGCATCCTGGTCTCCCGGCGAACCTACGAGCTGGTGCGAGATCACGTCCCCTCGAGGTCCCTGGGGGAAATCCGGGTCAAGGGCCTCGAGACCCCCGTTCCCGTCTACGAAATCCCCGTGTCCTGAGGAAGGGCCGCAGTCCGCCCCGAACCCCGCCCCACTGCCCGATGCCCCCCGTCCCCGAGGAGGTGGAAAACCCCGTGGACCCCATCCAATCAGAACCTTCTTTCGGACCCATCCGATAGGGGTAGGAACGGCGCATTGGCTTGCACCGCCCCTCCCTCCGAACCGAGCAAGCGGTTCTCCCGCACTCGGCACTCCGGTCGGAGCCAATAAGCCATACGGAGACCTGACCCCGTGCTCCAAATCGGGGCGTCCTTCCGGAGGCATCAGGTGAATCTGAGCGCTGCATTGGCCAGCACTAGTCTCAATCCCCTCAAAGCGGGGCGTCCTTCCGGAGCACCAGTTTGGGATTAAGTGATTACCGCCGAGAGCTGGTCTCAATCCCCTCAACTCGGGGCGTCCTTCCGGAGTTATAATAACTGAACTTTTGCAGAATGCATGTAAGTGACTGAAAAGGTTTGAAATGATTGGGAAGAAGGGCTATACGCCTTAAGGATTTCCTGCAAGAAACTTAAGGAGGCATAGCCATGGACTTCTTCCCGGCCTGGATTGTACCGTTTTTGGATACGTTTCGGAACTGTTTTGGCGCAAGTGGGTTTCGATACTTCCTCGGTTTCCTGTGGGTCAGTGTCGGACTGACAGAGAGGAAGTGTCTGACTCGCCTGGCAGCCAATTGCCCTTTGTTTGACAGGCATGTAAGTGGGTGGAGCCGCTTTTTCAGCGAAAGTCCATGGGATTTGAAGGCTGTTCGCACAAAAGTTTACCACTTGCTGGTGACACACTTTGCCGGAGAGGTCTTCTACAAAGGCTATCTGGTGGCAGCACTGGATACGACGCTCATGGTAAGCTTCGGTCGCAAGATGTTGGGAGTGCAGAAATGGCATGACCACAGCGGCAATGCCGATAGGGGCGGCTACATCATGGGGCATCACTGGGGGCTCATAGGTCTTGTGATTCGGCGCGTCAATGGTTGGGTTTGTTTGCCGTTGACGGCACGTCTCTTTACGGGCCAAAAGGCACCGTCCTGGATCAGTGAGGGGAAGGAGATCCGTGCAGCTAATTTCTGGGATCATGCACTGGGGCTCTGCCGGGAGATGTGCCTGACGGTTTGCCGGCCATTGATTGTCATAGCCGACGCCTACTTTTCCAAGGAAGCTTTCATCAACGGGATCAACCTCATGCGAACGATCCTGGTAAGCAGGCTTCGAGATGATGCTGTTGGCTGGATACCGTTTATTCCCGTCCCCGGCAGCAAGCGGGGAAAGGGACGTCCACGCAAGCACCAGGAAAAGGTCCGGCTGGCGCAGCTTTTGGGTAGTTTTCCCCTGCAAACCGCCTCTATTTGCCTCTACGGCACTGTGCGGATGGTCGAGTATGTGGCGACCGAGGTCTATCTTCGTCACGTCAACTTTCCTGTGCGGGTCGTTGTGGTGAAGGCCGGCGGCAAGCCACTTATCCTTTTCTCCACCTCGATCCTCATGAGACCCGAAGACATCATCGAACTTTACGGGGCACGTTTCTCCATCGAGGGCTCGCTGCGCAACCTCAAAGGCGAGATGGGGCTCAACGACTACCAGCAGACAAGCACTGCGGGCTTCTACCGCTTTGTCAATCTGACCTGTCTTTCCTACAGCTTGTGGCGCATCTTTGCTCTCATCCGCCCGCCTGCTCTCTGGTCATCCCGGTTTAAAGCGAAGCCCTACATCTCGCGTGAGACTGACAGCATGGGCTTCATCCGGGACATCCTGCGACAGAGGGCCGTCAGGGTCATCATTAATTCTCATTCCGCTTCCCGTGCGGACTTAAAGAAAAACGAGAAGCTCTGTGACGAGTTGCTTCGTATGGCAGCCTAAGTTTCCGCCACCGCTAAAAAATCCAATGCTCTTCAATCCATGCAAAAAACAAGGGACGAGGGGCTAAACTGCAAAACTTCAGATAATAAAAACAAACAGCCGCTGACTCTCTGGAGAGTGTCTCAATCCCCTCAAATCGGGGCGTCCTTCCGGAGTTAAGCCTCCTGGTTGGCTTAGCTGATGCCACAGACAAGTCTCAATCCCCTCAAATCGGGGCGTCCTTCCGGAGGCTGATCAGGTGGACAAAGAAGTGCCCATTGTTGGTTAGTCTCAATCCCCTCAAATCGGGGCGTCCTTCCGGAGTGTAGCAATCCCGAAGGAAGAATGGGACAAGCTCCCAAGTCTCAATCCCCTCAAATCGGGGCGTCCTTCCGGAGAATGGAATCGGAAAGGAGCCGAGCGCTGGATAGAGAGTCTCAATCCCCTCAAATCGGGGCGTCCTTCCGGAGCTACGGCCGGTCAGCCACTCTGTTTTGTCGGGGCCTAGTCTCAATCCCCTCAAATCGGGGCGTCCTTCCGGAGCCAGGTATGGGCAATTACGATGAAGAGGATTGTCCCCGTCTCAATCCCCTCAAATCGGGGCGTCCTTCCGGAGCTATCACGCCCTCACGGGCGAGGGGGCGCTGTGCGAGGCATGTCTCAATCCCCTCAAATCGGGGCGTCCTTCCGGAGCCATTGAGCTTCTGCATATCCATACCCATTCAGAGTAAGTC
>JARKQW010000368.1 GCA_029974695.1 Syntrophobacteraceae bacterium
CAATCCATGGAGCTTTCCGTCCGATGGGCGCGACGGTGCAAGGACGCTCAAACCCATGCCGACCAAGCCCTGTTCGGCATTGTTCAAGGCAGCGTGTTTCCGGACCTGAGACGGGAATGCCTGGATCGACTCATGGAAATCGGTTTCCAGGGATATGCCCTGGGAAGCCTTTCCGTGGGGGAACCCAAGGAGGCAATGCTGGCGGTCCTCGAAGCCCTTGTCCCGGGCATGCCCTCCTACGCCCCTCGATATCTCATGGGGGTGGGAACGCCCGAGGACCTGGTGGAAGGCGTGCACCGGGGGGTGGACCTTTTCGACTGCGTCATGCCCACCCGCAACGCCCGAAACGGGATGCTCTTTACCTCAAGGGGAAACCTCCAGATCAAGAACAGCCGATATGCCGAGGACCCGGACCCCGTCGAACCCGGGTGCACCTGCTATACCTGCCTGCGGTTTTCCCGGGCCTACCTGAGGCACCTGTACCTTTCGAGGGAGCTCCTGGCCTATCGCCTGAACACCCTTCACAACCTACACTACTACCTGTCTTTGATGCACAAAATGAGGGAAGCCGTCGAGGCGGGGACGTTCCTGCAATGGCGGCGGGACTTCTATGCCGGGCGGGAAGCCTCGGAGATTTGAATCCGCTCCCTTCCCGCCCCTGGAGCCGTTCTCGATCGGCAAGGTCGACCTGCCGGGGGCCGTTGCCCGGGTATCGCTTTCTGCGGGTTTTCTAGGCAGGGGCTTCGGAAGGTCGGTTCTCTGCGGCCAGCAGGGCCAGGGCCAGGGCCCTTTCCTCGCGGAACCTTCTCAATACCGACCCCCGGATGTCCGGGTTCGAACCGGAAAACTGGGTGGACCGGGAATCGTAGATGGACCGAACCAGGTCGCGGAGAGGCCCGGGACCGCCTTCGGTCCGGCTTTCTTCGATGGCCCGACAGAAGATGTTGGCGGCACCCCGCGGACCGTGCTGCACCGCCGTGCTCCAAAGGACTTCCCTCAAGGCCCGGGGCTGCTTGCCGATATTCACGCCGGTCCTCTCGTAGATTTCTTCCATGGCCGGAAAGTAGTGGCTTTCCTCGATAAAATCACGCTGCAACCGGGCAAACCGGACGGGGTCCTCCTCGGCAATCTTTTGCCACTCGGCGGGCATGCCGCCCTGGCGACTGCCCGTGTCGGCCGGTCCGGCCGCTTTTAGGCGCCGGGCCCACTCGGGGGCATGGTCCTCCAGATAGCTGAGAAACTGGCGCATGGTTCCCACCCGGGAGGCGATCTGGTAACTGCCATAGGACGTGCCCCCCTTCTCGTCGTAACCGATGGCCTTGATTCCCATTTCGCCGGATTCAAAACGGGCGGACAGTTCCCCTAGCCTTCCGACTTCCCGCGGCAAGGGTCGGCCGGAAAGGGGCTGGGATGCCGAGGAGGCCCCCGGCGCCGTTGCCGCCCCGGCTCTCCGGGACGCAACAGCCTGGCTGTAGTAGGCCGCCAGCTGGTCTCTTCTGCCCGTGACCGCAGCCAGGTTCAGCAAGGCGCTGGTGGCGAGATCGTTCATCTCCCCCCCTCGAGGGGCAGAAACCCCGCCCTGTTTCATTGCGTCAATATTTTGGCCCCGGTCCCGGGCGACCTGGATGCTCTGCAGGTCGGCCTGGAGCGAATCCGTCCCGCAGCTCGTGCCCGGATCGTCAACGGATTGAGCTTCGGTCAGGACCGTTCGAAAGAGCTTCTGTTGACTCGAGGAGACGATGGAACGATAGGCCCACTCGAGGTTGGCGGCCTCCGCCGCACGGTTGGCTCCCGGGATTTCCTTGACATTCACGGCCATACACTCTCCCTTTGCGGCATCGTGGATGTTTCCACCGGCAATTTAGCAAGATCCATGCTCACAGAGGCCGCCCTCGGTCCGTCCCCGGGGAGCGCACGGACCGGGGACGCTCCGTTTCCTCGGAGAAGAACCCCTTCTTTTCCTTCCTTCCGCATTCACCCCGCCCGAAAAAAATGGTATGAAGAGATCCCGTAATGGTTGCTGCACGTGAGAACACAGGCACTTTTTTCCCTCCGGCGCTGCCCAACCCTGCATCTTTTTCCTTCGAACGATTTCTTCATGCCCTTCCCCCCGGCAACGACAGTCTTGAAAAAGACCGGGGAGAAGATCTTCCTTTCTGCGCAGGCGAAGTGGAGAGCGGGTTTTCTTCCCTTGTTCGAGCTGCTGCCTTTCTTCGTAATCCCTTGGCCCCTTTTTCCCCGGGGGATCTCCGGGAGCGCCGTCCACGGGAGACCTCCGAGGAAGCGAGAATCGGTCATGCCCGGCAAGTTTGAAATCGATCGTTCCCCGAACGGCGGCTGCTGCGTCTGTTCCATGAACGAGCGGGAGCTTTACCTGGTGCGGGAGGCATCGAGCGGCAGGCTGGTGGAGGTCTGTTCCTGCTGCTTGCTGGAAAGGGTCGATGATTTTGTCCTCGACAACACCCGGCCATGGCCCGGCCTGGA
>JARKQW010000403.1 GCA_029974695.1 Syntrophobacteraceae bacterium
GGTCCCGATTCCGGGACCCCTAGAAATGACAATGAAGGAAAACCGCTCAGGTCGGCTTTCTATAACTCAAACGGCCTCGATGGTGGAAGGAGGCTTGGATGTGATGTTGTAGGTTACGCTGACCACCCCCGGCACTTCCCGGGTAATCTCCCGGGCCAGCCTTTTGAGGACGTCAAAGGAAATCTCCGTGGGCTGAGCCACCCGGGCATCCACACTGTCCCAGCAGCGGACTTCGATCTGGAGGCCGAAGTCCCGCTTGCCGTTGCGCATTCCCGTCACCCGGTCTTCGTGTAGAATGGCCAGGTATTGAAACGCTCCCGTGTCTCCCAGGAGACCCTCGACAACCGCGGTGGCTTTGCGAACCGTTTCGATCCGCTCGGGGGTTACCGCCCCGATCACCCGCGCGGCAAGGGCCGGTCCGGGAAACGGAATGCGCGTGAATACCTCCGAGGGGAGCCCCAGGGCTTTTCCCACCGCCCGAACGCCGTCCTTGCGAAGCTCGATGAGGGGTTCGAGAATCCGGTAACCGAACGCTTCCTGGGGATCGATGCCCAGCTGTTCAAAGACGTTGTGCTGGCGCTTGATCCCGGCAACGGTTTCGTCAATGTCGGTGAGAATCGTTCCCTGGAGGAGGTGCCGGGCGCCGCTTTCTTTCACGATGCGCCCGAATACGTCCCGGTAGAACGTCTGGGTAACGGCTTCCCGCTTTTCTTCCGGGTCGACGACCCCGGCCAGGGCGGCGAAGAATTCGTTGCGGGCATCTACGACCTCGACGGCGACTCCCAGCTCGCGGAACCACCCCGTTACCTGCCGGGCTTCCCCTTCCCGCATGAGGCCGTTTTCGATGAAAACGGTCCTGAGACGACTTCCCAGGGCTCGATGTCCCAGGAGGGTGACCGTTGAGGAATCGACTCCGCCGGATAGGGCGTTGATGGCGATCCCGTCCCCCACGGCCTCTCGAATGTCCCGTACTTTTTCCTCGATAAAACGCCCGGTATCCAGCTCTTGAAGGGTGATTTCCTTTGGCATACGACGGCAATCCTTTCCCTGGGAAGTGTTCGTGCGATTCAAGACGGTCCGGGAAGCCGGGTCGAGGAAAGCCCATCCCGCCCAGCTCCGGCCTTGTGCTTCCGCCTGCTTCCGCCCCGGGACACCGGGGTCCCGGACGCCGAGGCTCCCTGCAACGTGGCCCCGTCCGGTCCCCCCATACTAGAGACAACCCCCGGGGGGATGCAAGGGTCAAAAAGGTTGCCCGCCTCTCCCTTGCTTCGAAAGGGTCCCGCCGCCTTTCTGCGTGTCCGAAAGGGGGCCGATTCGTGCCCGCCGGCCCATTCCTCTTCTCACCGACGCAAATCAGTGGCGGGGGAAGCAGGGTCTGGTATAAAAGGGATGTAGGGCACGGCCTTCCAGAAAAGAACATCCGGTCCCGGGTTCGGTGATTTATGCGGCAACCTTTCCCCGTGCGGAGGATGTACGGGATTTCGGCCCGCAGCGGGTACGGATGTCCCGGGGCGGGACCTCATCCCGGGTCCCTGGTTTTCCGGATCGAGGGACGAGGATGTCCGGGGTTTTGGGATTCTTCCAACCGGAAAAGGGCAGGGGGCGCAGGAAAGAGGCACTCCCTTCCCGGAATCCCGACGGACGCAAGCGCAACAAGGAATGACTCCATGGGTAGGAGCGCCAAGGACCCTGTGCCGACCTACGAAGCGCTGCTTGTGCTTTGTTGTGTCGTCACTTCCATGTGCTACCTGGGATCGCACATGCGCATTCCCGTGGTGCCGCTCTTCGCCCGCACCCTGGGGGCCGACACCTTCCAGGTGGGGGCCGTCAACGCGTCCTTCCTCTTCACGGCCGCGCTCCTTTCCCTGCCCCTGGGCCTTCTTTCGGACCGGCTGGGGAGAAAGCGTCTTATCACGGCGGGCCTGCTCATCATTTCGCTGAGCTCTTTCCTGCTTTGCTTCAGCACCACGGTATTGGAAATGATCGGAATCTACCTGCTCTTCGGCACCGGACTCGCGGCTTTTGCCCCGACCATGATGTCCTTTGTGGCCGATTTTTCTCCGCCGACCCACCTGGGCCGTTCCTACGGGTGGTACACCCTGGCCCTGTACGGGGGGATGAGCGCCGGCCCGGCCCTGGGCGGGGCGCTGGCGGGGTGGGTCGGTTTTCAGTGGACCTTTGCCGTGTCCGGGGCCGTCACCCTTGCCGTCCTCTTCCTGGTGGCGGGCCTGCTGCCCCGGGCCGGGCAGGTCCTCGTGAACCGTCCTTCCAAAAGGCCCACCGGAGAGGTTGCCAAAGAACTCGTAAAGAACGCCCCCCTTCTGGCCTGCTGGGTTGCCACCTTGGGGGGTTGCCTGGGTCTGGGGATGTTTGTGACCTTCGTGCCGTTGTACGCCCAGGATCAGGGGGTAAGGGTCGAGCAGATCGGCTTCATTTTCGGTCTGCAGGCCCTCTGTAACGCCCTCTCCCGCATTCCCTTCGGACGGTTGAGCGACCGGGCGGCAAAACGGAGTCGGCTGGCGACGGCGGGCCTCCTGGGTTTGTCCGTCTCCATCGCGGGGCTCGGGCCGGCCCGGGGGATGGGTGCCTTCCTGTTGTTTGCTGCGGGGTTGGGTATCAGCATGGGGATTGCCTTCACGGCAATCGGGGCGCTCATTTCGGAGGTGGTCGCCCCCGATGCTCGGGGGCTTGCCATGGGCGGCTACAACAGCGCCATCTACATCGGGATGATGGTCAGTTCCCTGGTAATGGGAGCGGTGATCCGCGAGATCGGATTCAAGAACGCTTTTCTCATCGTGGCCGTGCTGAACCTCGGGGCGACGGGGCTGTTTCACCGGGTGTTCAGCCATTCCCCTGCGTAGCCCGCGATTCGAGGCGTGCAGCACCCAGGGAGCGTGTGCGAGTCCACAACGCGGCGAAAACCCGAGGGCACCCGTACAGGAGTGGTTTGCAGGCTCAAACCCGATTCAATCCTTTGGTTTCCGGCAAGGTCCGATCGGTTCGTGATTCGGGACGGCAGAATCGCCCTCAAAAACAACTCCGCGGATCTTGGCGTTTCCGGCCATCTTGAAGGTCGAGGAAAAGACCAATACCGTGCTGCCGTCCTCAT
>JARKQW010000404.1 GCA_029974695.1 Syntrophobacteraceae bacterium
CGATGAGCCCCGGGATGGTGACCACCCACCCGTAGGAAAACAGGGCCGCCACGATCATGGTGAGGGCAATCAGCATGCCCGTGGCCGCGTTTCCGGCGTGCAGCACGGCGACCACGGCCAGGCGCAGGGCGAAGGCGGCCATGGGTTCCAGCCCGATCAAAAATCCCCTCCATTCCGGGGCTATTCCAATTCGTTCCAGGTAAGTGAAAAAGCTGTAAAAGACGGACATGTTGCAGAAAGCGAAAAAGGCCACCAGGTTCAGGGAGACGAATTCGAAGGAGAAGAGCTTTCCCGTGTCCGTCATGGTCGGCCTTGTTCCTGCGCCGGTTCGGCCAGTATGGAGGAGAGCGCCTCGACGAAGGCTTCCATGGCTTCCATCTGGGAGATGGTGACCCGAATCCAGTTGGGAAAACGAAATCCGGTCATGGCCCGCACCATCACCCCCCGGGTCATCAGTTTCCGATAGGCCAGGCTGTCGCTCATGGGCAGGCGCACCATGAGAAAGTTGCCCTCGCCGCTGATCACGGGAAGCCCCAGCCCGTTCAATTCCCGATGAAGGAACGATCGCCCCCGTCGGACCATCTCGAGGGTGCGCTCCACGTGCTCTTCATCGTCCAGGGCGGCCAGTGCGGCCACCTGGGCCAGGCTGTTTACCGAGTACACGATGCAGGTCCTGCGAATGATGTCCACCACCTCGCGACTGCCCGCCAGATAACCGATCCGCAGTCCGGCAAGGCCGTACATCTTGGAGAAGGTCCTGAAAACCACCAGGTTCGGGTAGCGGGGAACCAGGGCCAGGCCGTCGGGAAAGTCGGGATCTTCCACGAATTCCCGGTAAGCCTCGTCCACCACCACGAGGGCGCTTCCGCCCACGCGGTCGAGAAAACCGCACAGGGTTTCCCGGTTCCACCACGTCCCCGTGGGATTGTTGGGGTTGCAGACGAAGAGGATCTTGGTGCGCGGGTCGATTCTTTCCAGCATGCCCGAAACATCGAATCCATGATCCACCAGGGGAGTCAGGCGCGCCTCGATCCCCGAGAATTCCGCCACCCACTCGTAGACGGCAAAGGTCTTGTCCGCCGTGATGATGTTGTCGCCTTCCCGGCAAAAGGCCTTGATCACAAAGCCGATCACCTCGTTGGCCCCGTTTCCCGCAAGGAACTGGTCCGGGTGCATCCCAAACCGTTGGGCGAGCTTGCCTCTCAGGTGATAGGCATCCCCGCTGGGATAGACCGACCCCTGGACGGCGGGAAATCCCATGATGGCGGCGCAGGCGGTCCCGGGGGGGCCGAGAGCGTTTTCGTTGTTGTTCAGGCGATGGATTCGGGTGCAGCCGTAGAGTTGTTTCAACACGTCGTCCGGCTTGCTGGGGATGTAGGCGCTGAAGGCCTTTATATGCTCGGGGACCAGGATGTCCGGAGAAAAGCCGTCCATCACGGGCACTCCCCCGGCAACTGGAACAGCACCACATCGCCTTCTCCCGCATAGGGCAGGAGAAGACACGGTCGAAACCCGTGTCGAAGGAGCCCCGGGGTGAACTCTGCCTGCCAGCCTACGCCCAGGTCCAAGACAAACCGGATGTTGCGGATTCCTTCCTCCCGGAGAAGACGGGCATGCTGCGCGATGTTTTCGTCCGCATCCGCCCCGGGCCACAGGGGGCGAAGGATCGCCCGCGATTGGGTCCGGTCGAATGCGGCGGAAAGGACCGAGTGCCGGGGCAGGGTTTCCCCGACGTTGTGGAAGGGTCGGATTTCCCGGGGGAGCACCAGCCTGCGGCATTCCGTCTCCACAAATTCCATGAGCTCGGGATGAACCCACACGGCACTGCCGGTGTCCTCTTCCAGGAGCCGGAAGTAGGCCCGCAGGGGCAGGGAGGATCCGTCTTGGGCATAGCTGGTAAGAACCCCAAGGGGCTCGAATTCCCCCACGGGAAACTGCGGCGTCGGGTGCATGCTGACCAGCCCCACCGCCCGGGTCCTTGCAAGGGTTGCGATGCACCCTTCGACCAGCCCTTGGGGCATGCGGGATTCAGGAGGTTGGTTGAAAACGTACGGTCCGAAACATTCGACCGTCCGGGCCCCGGTCCGGTGCCAGAAGATCGCGCCGCCGATCTCTCCGGCGGGTCCCACCGCCGCGACGGCCTGGTATTCCCCCACGGCGATCATGTCCACGAGGCGTCCGGGGGAGAGAAGAAAATCCGAGAGAAAATGCCGATCGTAATAGGATCCGGCCAGGAGGGAAACGAATTGCACTTCCTCGGGCGTGGGCGGCCGCAGGACGTATGTCGTGAGAGGATGGGCGGCGGCCGAGACCGGTTCCCGGAAGCAGGGGTAGGATTTCTCCTTGATGAGAGTCAGCCGCAGTTCCCGGGGATTCTCGCGGCCCAGGTCCAACCGGTCCACCGTTCTCGAGGCAAGGATCAGCCCCAACCGATCAAGGTCCGCTTCGTTCTCCACCGACACGGAGGCAGTGAGGTTGAAGGATCGCAGGTCGAAGGCGTCGGTTCGAAGGAGAAACTCGGTTCGCACGCAGTAGCCGCCGCTCGAGCAGCGAATGTCCACGGGGCCCGAGGTCGATGTCGCCACGCTGCATAAATGGGAAAACACCTCTTCGGCCCCGAGGGTGAGCCCGAGGGCTTCTTCCCGGCCCAACCCCAGGCACAGGGATGCCTGCTCCACGAAGCCCGTTACCAGGGGCAGAAACCCCTTCCGGGCGCCTACGGTCAAGAACACATCCTCTGCTGCATCTCGTCTCACCGGCGCTCCTTATCTTCCGATTGTCCGGGCACGGAGACCTCGCGGACACGATCGGAACGGAAAGCAAAACCTGGGCGAGCCGACCTTATAATCGATCGACACCAAGCATTATCCTTATTCGACGCGGTTTGCGCAAGAGTGAGTTGGCCTCCAAGTTGCATAACGGAAAAGGCATCAGGACGGCACAGGCTCCTGGATCCAACAATAGATTGCCGCAGTTGTTCCGTTTTGTTCGATGGTTGTCCAATGGGCCCAAAGTGTCGGAAATTTGGCATGGAAGAGTTGCCGACATGGGCCGTCCCGGGATTTTTTTCCGAGAGGTTTTGGAAGCATGAAGGTTCTGTTCGTCGCGGTCGCGCTGTGGCTCTGCCTTTGCCCACAAGCATTATCGGGGACCCGAATGGTTCCGGTCCCGGTTTTCCCTTGCGTCGTCCAGGGCCCCAAGGCCCCCTGCCCCACCGAAGATGTGGGAACCATGGTGGCCTTCTGTTTCAACGACCGAGCCCGCAGGACCGAGTACCGGGAAGTGACGGTGAACGTGTCAAAGGAAGGGGGCGTTACCGTCTCTTATGAACTGCCCGGAAGAATTGCGGCCTTCCATCTAAACGAAGGCGGCAGGAGAAAGCTGGCCGAGTTGCTCCGAAAGGGCATTACATTGTGCCGGACCGTTCGTGAAAGCGAGTTGGAAATGCATAGGGTCCTGGGCGTGACCGGCGAGGGAGTCAAAGTGTCC
Organism: Syntrophobacteraceae bacterium; assembly: GCA_029974695.1. GTDB lineage: Bacteria > Desulfobacterota > Syntrophobacteria > Syntrophobacterales > Syntrophobacteraceae > JAGPLX01. The sequence continues at coordinate 3,490 of JARKQW010000404.1, forward strand.
TTCTATTCGAGCAAGGAGGGCAAAGACACCTCCGTCGAGGTCGCCTGGGTCTTCTTCACCCCGGATGAGACGGAGAAACGGAGCGTGCCGGCACCCGTCCCCGCCCCCGTCGAAAGGCAAGACGGGAGCAAGGGCAAGAGGGTCCCACCGAGCAAACAGGAGAACCCCCAAAAGAGTCCCGAAGCCGAACCGGCGGTGCCGGGCCAAACCCCTGTCATGAGGCTCGGGGCGCTGGTTTTGGCCAAAGAAGACGCGGAAGGGCTCCTCAATCTCCTCGACCGGGTTCCCGCGGCGGCAAAAGCCGTCAATGCCCCCCGGTACAGGGACGACCCGACAGCCGATTGAACGATTTCCTCCCCCGGGACGGCCCGGCCCAACCGCTCAGCCGGGGGGAAGGGGATTTCCGTCAAAATCCTCGTGGGCCGCCGTGAAATGCCCCCGTCACCCTTCGGTCTTTCAAGCGAATCCTTTCCTCAAACCTTCGAACCCATCGTGAAATGCTCACTGCTCAGCCTTCCTTTTGGGCTATACTGGTCCCGCAATCGTTCGGGAGGAAGGACATCCATCGCGAAATCGTACGCCAGGGAGGAATCTATGAAGCGGGCTCTTTCGGTCTTCGGTGTCTTGGGCCTTTTTGTGTTGTTGGAAATCGTCGGGGGAGGTTGGAGTGCGGCCCTTTCCCGGGAGGGCGGAGGCACGCCCCCGCCCCCGAAAAAGGCCCCTGCGGTCCTGTACGTGGCCGATTTCGAGATCGACTCGGAGGACGTCAAGAGCGATCCGGGAATCCTGGGGAATCGGTCCGGTCGTCGGGTGGGCGTCTTGAATCGCGAGGGACCCCTGCAGCGTTCCAAGGACCCCGAGATCGCAGCGCCAAAGCTCAGAAATCTGCTCGCCGAATCCTTGGTCCAAGATCTGGCTGCCCATTCTCTTACCGCCGTGCGGCTCCCTGCGGGCCGACCTCTCCCCCGCGAGGGCTGGCTCATCCGGGGAGAGTTCCTGGAAGTGGACCAGGGCAACCGGGTCAAACGAGCGGTGATCGGGTTTGGAACGGGGGCCACGGACATGCATGTGGAATCTACCGTGACGGACTTGGGCGGGGACGTGAGACAACCGTTCCTGGTCATTGGAGTGGGAGCGGGAAGCGGAAAGTCGCCGGGGGCCGTCGTCACCATGAACCCCTATGCGGCCGCGGCCAAGTTCGTCCTGTCCAAGCACGCATCGGAAAAGGACGTTCGAAGCGTGGCATCGGGAATCACTTGGGAAATCCTCCAGTACATGAAGAACAACGGGTTGATCTCTGCCCGGCCGTAAAGGGACGTCGTGGCGGATCTTGTGAGGTGGGCGGCCCACGTCCTTGTCCACAGGACGGAAAAAACGGTGAACTCCGAGACCCCGGAAATCGTCCCCTGGGCTCCCGGAGAGGAGCGCGACATCGTTTTTGGGGAACCTTTCCGTCCCGAAACGGTCAAAAGGGGTGAAGAGACCTGTCCTTCCTTCTTTTGGCGCAACCACGAGACTTTTCCCGGGAGGACCGGGGGGACCGGAGCTCCCGAGGAAATCCGGACCGGGAATCGCGGGTGCTGATGGACGGTTCCATGCAGCAGGAAAAGGACGCGGACCTCATCCGAGCCTTTCTCGGGGGGGATGAAGCCGCCTTTGACGCGCTGGTGCTGGCTTACCAGGACAGGGTCTACACCCTCTGCCGGCGGCTTCTGGGAGACCGGGAAGAGGCCCGGGACTCGGCCCAGGAGACGTTTGTGAAGGTGTACCGGGCACTCGGGGGTTTCCGCTTCGATGCGGCGTTTTCCACCTGGCTTTACACCATCGCCGTGAACACCTGCAAGAACAAGCTGAAATCCCATGAGTACCGCTGGTGGAAACGGAGGTTGCGGCTGGATTGGGACTCGGGTTCCGGGGGGGAGTCCCCGCACCGGGAACCCCGGGACCCGGCCCCGTCCGCGTTGGCCCGGTTGATCCAAAGGGGAGACGAGATGCGGGTTCAAAAAGCCATGGACCGGCTTCCCGCAGAAAGTCGAGCCGTGTTGGTCCTCAGGCACGCGGAAGGACTCTCCTACGAGGACATTGTCCGGATTACCGGGTTGAATCTGGGGACGGTGAAATCCCGGCTGGCCCGGGCCCGGCAACAGCTGCAGGAGAAGTTGAAGGAATCCTGAGTTTTTGCGTCGGCAGTCGGGCGAAAGAGCCAAGGGGCGTCAACCGTCGCCGGAACGGATCTTTCGCCGGTCTTGCCGGGTCATGGAGGTTGACGGTGGATTGCACGGATGTTCGACGGCGGATGTACGAACAGGGCGACGACCCCATGGATCGTCGCCTCCGGGAGGAGATGGAAACCCATCTTTCCCGGTGCGCTCCGTGTGCCCGGGAATGGGAGGACTTGCGCAAAAACTTCGAGACCCTGGGATCTCTTCCGACGATTCCCGCTCCCCCGGGCTTCCTGCGGGCGGTGCGCGAGCAGATCGGAAAACCGTCCCGGGCAGGACGGGTTAAGGAATGGTGGACGAAGCCGTGGAAAATCGGGATGCCCCGGGAGCTGGCGGGCCTGGTGGCGGCCTCGCTGCTGGTGGTGCTTCTCTATCACGGGTACCAGCGGATTCCCGCCGTTCCCGGAAAGCCCGAGGTCGGTGCCGGGTCCCTCGCCCCGTCCCCGGTTCCCCTCCAGGCCCCGACAGCCCCGCCTCCCTCGTCCGTTCTTTCCTTGCCCGAGAAAAAGGAGCTTCCCGGGGACGTGCAGGGAATGAAAGGGGCGCCCGAGACGGAGGTGCTGCGGCTGAACGTGGTTCTTCGCGTTGCCGGACCTTCAAAGAAGCCTGATTCCCCGGCGCTCGCCCCGGCGGAAGCTGTCGGCAGGGCGGATTTGGCGGGGGAGGCCCCTGCATCGGGATCCGGGAAGACCTTCGCCTTCCGGGAGAAGGCGGCACGAAAGGCTCCCGCCCCCGGTGCCTCGAGGCAAAGGCCCGGGGCGCCTACGCCGGTACCGGAAGCGGCCCTCGAGGCGAAATCGGCTCCAGGGAAGGGACCCTCGAAGGATCGCATCGAGGACGCCGTGGCAGGACCGCCCGCAGAAGCCCAGTCCGGTCCGTCCGAACCGGGGCCGAACCGGGCAGGTCTTCCTTCCCGGGACGGGGAGGACCCCGCGGCCCGGATCGAAGAATGGGTCCTGGATGCGGGGGGCAGGGTGATCGAGGCGGGTTCCCGGGAGTCCGGAAAGAACGGGCGAATCATCCGGGCCGAGGTCCCCGTCGAGAACTATCTCTTCCTGGTGAATAACCTGTCCCGCCTGGGTGACCTCGATCCTCCCCCGGTTCACCCCGCCCGCGGCAAGGATCGGGAAACGGTGCTGGTCGTCATTCAGCTCCTGTTCCCATAGACCGGGGCCGTCCGCACCGTCCCGCTCTCCCGTGTTTTTCGCCCCCCCGGGAATTTGGACCGGAACTTTTTCCCCTCGTCGTTGTCCAATGGGTTGAAAGGCAATTTCAAACCCCAACAACCAGGAGGTTTTCCGTGGACAGAGCAGGGCGTTTCAAAGGCAAAAAGGCGTGGCGGCTTCTTCCGGTCTTGATGGTGTCGGTGGGATTCCTGTGGGGGAAAGGAATCCCCGCCGATGCCCGGAGGACGCCGATTCAGGCGGAATCCGCCGGAACCGGGACAGCCGCAACCGAGGAGGACAAGACTCTCTCCCCGTACTTCTTCGTCAAAAGTGAAGATCCCGCCGTGGATCCACTCCCTCTCAAGGCCACAAGGACCGCGGTCCAAATTGCCGGGGTCATAGCGGAAGTGACCGTGGTCCAGGTCTACAGGAACGAAGGCACTCGACCCATCGAGGCCGTCTACGTGTTTCCCGCCTCGACCCGGGCTGCGGTTTATGGGATGAAGATGACCGTCGGGGAACGCGTGATCGAGGCGGAGATCCAAAAGAGGGAAGAAGCCCGCAAGGCCTACGAGGAAGCGCGGCAACAGGGAAAGACGGCCTCGCTCCTGGAACAGCATCGGCCCAACGTTTTTCAGATGAACGTGGCCAACATTCTTCCCGGGGACGAGATCCGCACGGAACTTCGGTACACGGAACTGCTGACCCGGACGGACGGCGTCTACGAATTCGTCTACCCGACGGTGGTGGGACCCCGTTATTCCAACGAGCCGGAGTCGGGCGCCCCTCCTTCGGAGAAGTGGTCTCAGAATCCTTATCTCCACCAAGGGGAGGCCCCGCCCTATGAATTCGACATCCAGGTCCGCCTGGATGCCGGAATGCCCATCCGAGAAATGACGTGTCCCAGCCACGGGACCCAGGTCCGGTACGAAGGGCCGAACCGGGCACAGGTGTCCCTGGGTCCTGCGGAGAAACATGGAGGCAACCGGGATTTCATCCTCAAGTACCGACTGTCGGGCAAGGAGGTCGAACCCGGGCTTCTGCTCTATGAAGGCAAAGAAGAGAATTTCTTCCTGCTCCTGGTGGAACCTCCCCAAGCCCCCCCGGAAACGATGATTCCGCCCCGGGAAACCGTTTTCATCGTGGACGTTTCGGGATCCATGCACGGGTTCCCATTGGAGACCGCCAAGGGACTGCTCAAGGATCTGCTGGGCGGACTCCGGCCCCGGGACGTGTTCAACGTCCTGCTGTTCTCGGGAGGGTCTCAGCTCATGGCCGAACGGTCCCTGCCCGCAACGCCGGAGAACTTGCGCAACGCCTTGGAGCTCATCGGACGGCAGCGGGGCGGGGGCGGAACGGAACTCTTGCCCGCCCTCGAACGCGCCATGAAGCTCCCGGCCCACGAGGGGATGGCACGGACCCTGGTGGTCGTGACGGACGGGTTTGTCCGGGTCGAGCCCGAAGTCTTCGACCTGATTCGAAACTCGCTGGGCCAGGCCAACGTCTTTCCTTTCGGCATCGGATCGAGCGTGAATCGGCATCTCATCGAGGGGATGGCCCGAATCGGGATGGGAGAGCCTTTCATCGTGACCAAGCCCGAGGAAGCTCCCCGCCAGGCGGAAAGGTTTCGACGCCTCATCAGCACCCCCTTACTGACCCGGCTCGATTTCAAGACGGACGGTTTTTCGGCCGACGAGGTCGAGCCGCCCCGGTTGCCCGACGTCTTTGCCCAACGCCCCGTCATCGTTTTCGGGAAATGGAAGGGCAGCCCCCGGGGAACGATTTCCCTGCACGGGACCCTGGGGACCCAAACCTACGACCGGAGGCTGGACGTGGCCGCCTACAAGCCTTCCGCCTCGAACCTGGCCCTGAAATACCTGTGGGCCCGCTCCCGAATCACCCGCCTGTCCGACTACAACCGGCTCCTCGCCTCGGACCGGCGCACGGGGGAAATCACGGACCTGGGGCTGCGCTACAGTCTTCTCACCTCGTACACCTCCTTTGTGGCCGTGGACAGCGAGGTCCGGCGCAAAGAGGGGGAATCCGCCACCGTACGGCAGCCCCTCCCCCTGCCCGAAGGGGTCTCGGATTATGCCGTAGGGGGCGGCGCTCCTGCCGGAATAGCGCCCATGTCCATGGCGGTTGCGCCTCTTCCGTCCCGGGGCCTTCGGCAGGGGGTTGAAGGGATGAGCGAGGACGCTCGGGGAGTGAGGGAGGCAAAGGAGGTCTCGGGCGTCAAGATGAAGAAGGGGGATATCGAGGCCCGGGTTCGCGTCCAAAGCCTGACCGTCGGGCCGGGACTCAACGAATCCCAGGTCCGCTCCGTAGTCGAAGCCTCCGAGAAGGGCCTGCTCGATTGTCTCCGAACGCTTCTCAGCCGGGAAGTCCCCGAATGGAAGGTGAAATTGACCTGGGTCGTGGACAAAAAAGGACGGGTCCGGGATTTGAAAATCACAACTCCTGCCGGGATGACCCGTGAAATCGAGGCATGCCTTCAAGGGCAGATCTTGGCGTGGCGCTTTGTCAATCGCGGGGGGACCCGGGCATCGGCGGTGACCCTCGAGCTTTCCGTGCGACCCTAGACCCGGCGGGGCTCATCGGGGGACCGCCGCGACCCTTCCCACCCCGCTTCCCTGCCCTCACTTCCGGGGGGGCGTGGGTGGGCGTCAAACTCCCGAGGCGGACCGAAGGCCGCCTTTCCTTCACCCCGGTCCTCTCCATCGAAGCGAGGGAGAGGAGCCGATGTGGGACCCCAATTCAACAACCTTGGGGGCCGAGGGAGGGGGAATTCATTTGCGGAAGGAGGACCCGCAGACAGTTTTCCGTCCCCTCTAAAAGTTGGACAGGTCGTCGTCCAACGGTATCAGCTGGTCGGGGCGTATTTCCCGGGCCTCGGTTCGGGGAGAGGATGCCGGGACCATTTCCCCTTGGCGGGGATTCGGGGCCTGCAGACTGCGCCTCCCCCGAGATCCCGGCAGCCGGGGTGAACTCCCGGACTCCTCCAAGGGGACCGGCGGGTCCTGGCCCCCACCCCGACCGCCCACCAGGGAAACCAACTCGTCGATGAATTCCTTGGTTCGTTCCACCTGCCCGTTGAGCTCCTGGGAAGCCGAGGCGGACTCCTCCGCCGTGGCGGCGTTTTGCTGGGTCACTTTGTCCATTTCCGCCACCGCGTTGGTCACCTGGGTGATGCCCGTGGCCTGTTCATGGGATGCGGCGGCGATACTGCCCACGATCTCGTTGGACTGAGCCACGGTGGAAGCGACCGCCCGGAATTCGGCATCCGTCTCTTCCACCAGCCGGGACCCGTCCTTGACCTTCTTCACCGTTCCTTCGATGAGGGTCGCCGTGCTTTTGGCCGCCTCGGCGGAGCGTATGGCCAGGTTGCGAACCTCGTCGGCCACTACGGCGAACCCGGCCCCCGCTTCTCCGGCTCGAGCCGCCTCCACGGCGGCGTTGAGGGCGAGAAGGTTGGTCTGGAAGGCGATTTCGTCAATGGTCTTGATGATCTTCTGGGTCTCGAGGCTGGCCCGGGAAATGTCGTGAATGGAGTCGGTCAGCCGCTCCATGGACCCCTTGGCGCGCTCGACGATGCGGCTGGCCTCTTTCATGAGGCGGCTGGCCTGTTGGGCATGATCCGCATTCTGCCGGGTCTTGGAGGACATCTGCTCGAGGGACGAGGAGGTTTCTTCGAGGGATGCGGCCTGCTGGGAGGACCCTTGGGAAAGCTGCCGACTTACGGAAGCAATCTGCCTGGAGCCTGCCGCCACCTGCCGGGCGCTCTCGGTCAACCCCTCAATGACCCGGTTCAGGGGCCGGGAGATGATTCGAGAGATCCAGAGCCC
>JARKQW010000460.1 GCA_029974695.1 Syntrophobacteraceae bacterium
AAGGCCCTCCTCTGGGTCCCATCGGAGAAGACGCTTTACACGGCCCAGCGTCCCGAGGTCCTTGTGGCTCATTTCCTGGGAATTCCCGTTCACCTGGAAACCCTGGGATACGGCCTCACCGGCTCCATTCCCCCGGAAATGCTGGGAAATCTCACGAGTGTTCCCGGACACCCCCGTTGGCTCCAATACCCGGGCACTCCGGAACCCGGCCGCTCGCTCACCTGGAAGTTCGGATTTCCCTCCTATGCCCTGGAGGCCGTGGATGTCCTTGAGGCATCCTGGAACTATACCATTACTTACGAACCGTCGGTTGATCTCGAAGCCTCCAAGTTCCCCCGGAAGATCCGCTTCGCGTCCCCCCAGTGGGAAATGGACGTCACTGTCGATCAGATTGCCCCTGCACCGCCCATGGACGATTCCTCCTTCGATCCTCCCATTCCCAGCGGGCTTCGAGTCATCCGCCTGAGTTGACGGCCGGGCCGAGGGAAATCTGCGGACCCGGTTCCGGGACCCCCGCGCAGACCCACGGCCGACGACCCCCCGGGAAAGAGCCATGCATTCCAGGCCGGAAGAAGGGGAGGCATCCCCCAGGAAGCTCTTTTTTGCAGACGTCATGCTGGGGAAGCTGGCCCGATGGCTTCGCATTCTCGGCTTCGACACTCTGTACGGTGCGCCAGCCGATCTCTCGGAGGTCCAAGTTCTCATGAGCCGGGGAAGGATCGTCTTGACCCGCACCCGCCGGTGGTCCGGGGTTTACGGGGTCCTGATCCTCGAAGCCAACGATCCAATGGCTCAACTGGCCGAGGTGGCACGCCGGGTCCCCCTCTACGAGGATGAGGTTCGCTTCCTCAGCCGTTGCGTGCGCTGCAACGTTCTCATTCATGACGTGCCCCGTTCCCGGGTTTTCGGTCACGTTCCCGACTACACCTACGAGACCCAGGAACGGTTTGCCCAATGTCCGTCCTGCGGCAGGTTTTACTGGGCAGGGTCCCACCCTTCCCGAATGCAGGAACACCTGCAATCGACCCTGCGGTGGAAGGCGGATTCCCTGAGGGGACCGGGCAACGGTCCGATTCGTTAGACAACGGCAGGTTTGGCTTTGACTGGAAATCAGGAGGAGGAAAAATGAATCAAGGAGGAGGAATGGTCGCGGGAATGCTCAAGAGAGTCTGGTACTTTGGGATGGAGAGGTTCTGGATCGTCTACCAGTGGAAGTTGCGCTTCTTCAGACTGCAGCTCAAGAAATGGAAGAGGTGCAAGGAAAGAAAAGACCTGGACCAGGCCTACGCAGACCTTGGCTCGGAGGTGTACGGACTCTATCGGCAGGAAGTCACCGACTGGGCCCAGGCTGAGAACGTTCAATATCGGCTGCGCCAGGTGGAGGAAGCGGAGTCCCGGCTGCTGGCCGTCGAAGACGCCATGGAACGTATCCGGAAGGAATACGGGGAACGCAGGGAGGAGATACGGTCCAATTATGCCGCCAAGCGGGAGGCATTGGGAGTGACCGTCGAGGACGACGAGGACCGGTAGGAGGCCGGGGAGCCGGGAGGGATGTAGGGTGGGTGGAGCGAAGCGGGGCCCACCAGGGGGGCTCGGGGCCAGGGGCTGGAAGGCCGGGAAGGGTCAACGGGTCGGCTCGTGGGGGTTCGTCATGGGCCTCGGGGGCGGGTCGGGGCCGGGACAGGCATCGAAATCCGGGGGGAGAACCGGGGTGCCGAGAGCCCCCGGAGGATGGCGGCACGGCTTCCCGGCGCCGCGGGTTCCCGTTTGACCCCAATCCTGCGGGTTTTGCCCACCCGACCCTACGAGGCGGCGCACTCCGAAGGATCGCCCTGGATCTTTTCCAGGGCGTGGGGCACGGCGGGCATGACGGCGTCGAGATTTTCCAGGGCTCCCTTGGGGCTTCCCGGAAGGTTCACGATGAGGGCCTCTTTTCGGATGCCCACCACGGCTCTCGAGATCATGGCGTGGGGAGTTTTCGCCAGGCTGGTCGCCCTCATGGCCTCCGCCATCCCGGGCACCGATCGATCCAGGACCTGTAATGTCGCTTCGGGAGTAACATCCCGGGGTGCGACCCCCGTACCCCCCGTGGTCACCACCAGGGCGGCCTTCTTCTCATCGACGCTCTGAACGATGGATCGGGCGATCTCCCGGACCTCGTCGGGCACGATTTCCCGGTGGACGACCTGAAACCCCCGGGACTCGAAGTATTGCTCCAAAGCATTTCCGGATGCGTCCTCTCTCTCTCCCCGGGACCCCTTGTCGCTCACGGTGATGATCGCCACCGTGCGGCGAAAGCGTTTCTCGCTCATGTGAATGCTCGTCCTTTCCGATGAATTTCCGGCCTGTGTCCGCACGGGTCCTCACCCGCGGGCCAATGATCGAAGAAGGGTTTTTTCCCGCCCTTGTTTTCAACACCCACCCGGAACCGGAGGGAGGCTAAAAGGCCTGGCCGATGCTGAAGTGGAACTGGTATGGGCTGAAAAAATCCTGGTCCGGAGGATTCAGCTGATAGCCGAAGTCCAGCCGCAAAGGACCCACAGGCGTCAGGTACCGAATCCCGCACCCGCTTGTATACTGCGTATCGTTCCACCCCAGATGAAAGCTTTCTTCGTACAGGCCCCCGGCATCGAAGAACAGCACTCCCTCGAAGGAACCGCGGATGGGGAAGCGCCATTCCAGGCTCCCTTCCGTCATGGTCATTCACCCGATGGGATTTCCGCGCCGGTCCAGGAGGCCCAAGCGCTGGTAGGGGTAGCCCCGCACGCTGTCGGACCCGCCCACGAAGAAGCGTTTGAAGATGGGAATATCCGTCGTATTCTCCAGCTTCTGAATTCCTCCATACTTGAGCTTTGCCGCCAGGACCCCGTACTTGCGAAGAGGCAGGTACCCTCTTGCCTCCAGGGCGAGCTTGACGAAATCCACCTCGGACCCCAGGCCTACACTGGCCCACTCCACGCTTTGAAGAAATCGCCAGCCCTTCCTGGGATTGAGGGTGTTGTCCACCTGCTCCCAGGTATTCCCCATGAGCAGGGACGAAACATAGTATTCCTGGTTTTCATCGTCTATGGGTCCCAGGGCCCCTTTGCTCAAATCCACGGACAAAAGGCGGTTTGCTTCCAGGTTGTACCCCAGAAAGGAACTGAGACGCTCGGACCACTTGTAATTGAGCAAAGGGCTCACATATACTTTGCGGTTCTCGAAAGATTCCTGGTCTTCGTGTCTCACCCCTCCCGTGAGCGTGAGGCTGCTCTTGGCATCAAACAGATGGGGCTGGAGCACTTTGCCTTCCAGGAACTGGACCAGGGAACTGGCCTTGGCGTTCACCTGCAATCGGCGCCCGTTGCCCAGGAAGTCACGAACTTCGTATTGAACCTGGCCCCTGAACTCATCTTCCGTCCCGTAGCCGACCCCCACCCGCACGGTCTGTTTCTTGGCCTCCTTCACCAGGATTCGTACGGGAATGCTGGTGGAATCAACGGATTCCAGGTTTTCCACGGTAATATCCACAAATTGAAAGAGGTCCAGGTTGAACAGGCGCTGCTGGCTTTCGGAGATCTTGGTGGAATTGAACCGATCTCCCTTCTTGAAGGTGAGCTCCCTCAAGATCACCTTGTCGGCGACATTTTCGTTGCCCTCCAACGTGATGTCGCCCACATGACAGAGCGGCCCCGTTTGGACCTCGACCATCACTTGGGCCGTGTTGCTCCGCTTATCCAGGGTGGCCTTCATGTCGAGCCTTGCCTTGGGATGTCCCCAATCTCCCAGATACCGCAGGATTCTTTTCTCGGTGTCCTGGTAGGCCGGAGTGGTGAAGCGTTCGCCCTCCCGGAGGACCGCAAGGGAACGCAGGGCCTGGTGCCACGGTCCCTCCCGGGCCCCATCCACCTGGAGGGCGATCTCCGAGACCACCATGGGAGGGCCTTCCTCGATCTGGATCTCCACCCGAACGTCCTTTCCCACCAGGGGCAGGACCTTGTGGGACACCACCCGGGCGTGATAGAAGCCGCGGCTCTGGTAGTATTTCACCAAGAGATCCAGGTCCTTGCCGAGAACTTCTTCGTCCAGGGGGGCCTTTCCGAAGAACTTGAATCGCTTTTCCTTGGTGGTGAAAATCTTCTTGAGCTCGCCCGTCGAAAGGGATCGAACCCCCTTGAATTGAATCAAGCGGACCTGGGGCGGGGAAGGCGATTTCTCCTTTTCCTCCCGGGCATGGGCATAAACCGCCTGCCCGGCGAGGAGGACCAGGAGAAGGACCAGGCGAAGGGGGAGGCAAGAAAAGGGATCAACTCCGAGGGCGGCCTTTCCGGATGCCGGCGCCGAACTCCGGGGCGATCCATTCCCCGGATCGTTGGGCGATGAGGGTGATGGCAGAGTTCCACACACATCCATACGGTATCCGGGTCCAAGACGGGGGCTCACGCCGCGGGTTGTGGGTCCCTCGAATCTCTAACGCAGTTGCTTGAGCTTCTTTTCGGCTGCTTGAGCCTGGGGAGTATCCGGATACTTCTCCAAGAGCCGTTCGTAGAGAATCCTTGCCGCCGTCGAATCCCCCAGGGCCTGGAAGGCCGCCCCCTGTTTGAGCAGAGTGTGGGGCACCTTGTTTCCTTTAGGGTATCGGTCCAGCACCTGTTGGAAGGTTGCAATGGCATCCTGGTAGCGTTTCTCGGAATAGTAACACTCCCCGATGGTGTACAGGGCGTTGTCGGCCAGCTCGGACTTCGGATACTTGTTGAGAAACGCCTGAAATTCTTTTCTCGCCCCGTCGTACCGACCCTGATGAAAGAGATCGAGGGCCTTGTCGTAGAGCCCCTTTTCCGTCGGTTCCTTCTCGGCCTTTTCCGGAATGGTGATCACGGGCTGCGCAGGGGCGGAGGACTTGGGGGCGTCCGGTGGGGCCGAGGGTTCTTGAGCGGAGAGGGAAGGGGCCGGAGTAGCGGACACGGGGGGGGCTGAGGAAACGGAGGCCTGGGATTTGGACATACGGTCGATGCGTCGATCCAACTCCTCGATGCGGCCGTTGAGCGCCCCGACCTTCAGCTGGAGTTCTTCCAACCGGGCATAGAGGTCCGCACTCTTTCCGCCCTGACCTTCCGCACTGCGAACTCGATTTTCAAGGTTCTGCACGCGTTCGTGGAGCATGCCGATGCTCTGTTGCATGGTGGAGGTTTCCTGGGTAGACGCGCAGCCGAACAACGTTCCAATCATGATCAGAATGACTCCCGCTCTTAGGTCTCGGCGATTGGAAGCATCCATAGGCTTTCCTTCCTCCGCAATTTGGATGGAGATCGGCTGAGGGCAGCCCCTCCCGGGGGGTGCACCTCCGAAGAATCATACCCGGGCGGAACAATGCTCCGGACTCGAGGGCCCGGCTGGGACGGGATCGAGGCCCGCCCCTATCGAGGGACCGATCCGGGCGAGACGGGTCCCTGCTCGAGGCCGCCGCTGATTTCCCCCGGTTCATGGGGTCGGGGCCGTTTATCGAAGATGCGCAACGGCCCCCGCCCCATCGAGCTAGTAGTTGAGAACAAAATGGGCCCTGCGGTTCTTGGCCCAGGATGCCTCGTCATGGCCCGGAGCGATGGGACGCTCTTCCCCGTAGCTCACCGATCCCAACCGCTGGGCATTTACCCCGGAATTCACCAGGTATTGATAGGCACTGTTGGCCCGCCGTTCTCCCAGGGCCAGGTTGTACTCGTTGGTGCCGCGCTCGTCGCAATGCCCTTCTACGGTCACCTTGACCTTGGGATACCGTTTGAGAAACTCGACCTTGGTGTCCAGGACCCTTTTGGCCGGATCGCTCAGCACGTACGAGTCAAAGTCGAAGTAGACGTCTTCGTTCTCAAAGCTCTGTGCCCGTTGAAGAAACTCGCGACGTTCGGGTTCCGAGTTCAGGCCCAATTCCCGCCACCGGGCGTCGTCCGGTCCCATGCCCGCACCCGTGCCCACCCCCGCACCCCCGGGGCCTGCTCCGGGTACCGCGCCGGGCTGAGGCCCGACTTTCTTGGCACAGCCAATCGTACCCGCCACGAGAAAAAACCCCACCAGAACGGCCGTCATCCCTCTAGTTCGCCTCATATCCATCCTCCTCCATGCAGACCTGTTGAGAGATCCCTTTCGAAAAGCCCCTAAATCCAGGTGATTGTTTACCAATCCGGTACCTTTCCTCCCCCGTTGACGAGGGAGGTCGGGCGGAGAGCGGCTCTCGGACCCTCCTCCCCTCCCCCAACCCTGCGTTCAAGGCGAGGGGCCGGGACGCCTCCCCGGGATACCCCTAACGGCCGCCGAGTCGCGGCGACCAGTCCGGCAGTTCCTGGGAACCGGGCATTCGAGTGACCCTTCGAGTCCCGGCACCGTTGGTCAGCAGCATCCAGATGGCGGAGCCGCCCTGCCGAGTCGAGCTAAAAGCAATCATGCGTCCGTCCGGCGACCAGGTAGGCGATTCGTTGTCCCCTTCCCCCCGCGTGAGCTGACGGACGTCGCTCCCGTCCGGTTTGATGATGAAGATATTGTGCCTCCCGCCCACGGAGCCGCTGTAGGCGATCCAGTCCCCCTTGGGAGACCAGGCGGGGGAGGTATTGTAATTGCCGCTGAAGGTGATTCTTCGCTTCTGGCCCGACCCGACATCCAGCACGTAGATCTGCGGGGTGCCGGTTTCGTTGGAAACGTAGGCGAGTTTCCTTCCGTCGGGAGACCAGCTGGGAGACACGTTGATGCTCCATCCCTGCACCAGTTTCTGGAGGATGTCCCCCGACGACGAGATGAGGTAGATGTCGGGGTTGCCTCCCCGGGAAAGGGTGGCCGCCAGATCTCGGCTGCCGGGCCTCCAGGCCGGAGCGATGTTCAAGCCCGGGTGTCCCGACAAGAGCCTCTGGGTCCCATCCAGGAGATTGGCCGCATAAATCTTGGTGTTCCCGTCCTTGAAGCTCACATAGGCAATCTGGGTCCCATCGGGGCTCCAGGTCGGGGAGAGGTTGAGGTTTTGGTCGTGGGTGACCTGAACGGCGTTGCCTCCGTCAAAGTCCGAAACAAAGATCTCTTTGGCCTTCCCCTGGGACTGAACAAAGGTGATCTTGGTGTCGAACACTCCTCTTTCGCCGGTAAGGAGCAGCAGGATTTCATCGGCAAACCGGTGGATCATGGCGCGCCAGTTGCGGGCATCCCCTTCGTAGACCTTTCCCAGGATCATCTTGGACCCGAACACGTCGAAGAGGCGAGCCTCGAGGCGAATGGAGTTCCCCTGGACCTGGTAGGCCCCTCGGACCAGGAATTCGGCCTGCAGGCTCTGCCAGGTGTTGAAACGAATCTCCGCGGCATTGAGCCCCATGGTCTGGGGATCCTCGAGGAACCCCTTGGGATCCAGGGGCCGAAAAATGCCGGAAAACTCGAGGTCTCCCGCCAGGGCTCCGCTCATCTCCTTGGACAGCTGCACCTGTTCCGAGCTCAAAAACTTGAAATCGGGGACGGCAATGGAGATGGGGGCGAAACTGGGCTGGGTGATGTCGATGTAAACCCGCTGGGCCCGGCCGGAATCGGTCCACAGCAGTACCATTAAAACGGCCGTGAGCAAACGAACATACTTCATCACACTGAGACCCCTGTTCTGGGTGGAATCCATTTTGGTAAAGGCCGGGTGCGACCTATGCCAGATCCTCAGGCCGAAAACGCAGGCCGATCTCCTCTTGGGGAGGGCTGTAGATCTCCGGAAAGGCGGGCAAAGGGTCCGCCTTACGCACGGCGCGCATCACGGATTCATCGAAGAGCGGCTGGCCGGATTGCTTCTCGAAACGGATGTTCATGACCTTTCCGTCCCTGCGAACCACCAGCACAAGAACGGCCTCCAGTTGCTGGGACTTGAGGGACTCGGGCAGGGTCCACTGTCGGCGGATGGCATTCCAGATTTCGGTATAGTAAAGGCGACGGGCCAGGGCCACCTGCCCTCCTTCGCGATTGGCGCCGACTCCTCCCGAGCCGCTGCCCTTGGAAGACCCGGCCGGAGAGGTCGAAGTGCCCTTCTCCCTGCTCCGATCCACCCCTCGAGCCCCATCGGCCCCGGCCGATTGCTCGCTTTGGGCAGGTTTCCTGTCGGCCTGATCGGCCGAGGAAGCCGGAGAGGAGGTCTTGGCTTTGGGGATCAGCTTGTCCAGGTCTTTGTCGATGGCGGCCGAGGCCTGGCGGTTTTCGGGGGCCTTTGCGATTTGGGGGGCCTCCAGTTTCTTGATGGCGTGGTCCCGGGGAGCCGACTCCTCCATCCGCACCCGTTTGACCGGCACCACGGGAGAGGACTTGCCCCGCTGGGAGGAAGCCGCGCTCTTGGAGGCCGAAGATTCTTTCGGGCCTTCGGATTTTAGGGATTTGCTTCCCGGGGGAGCCACGGCCCCGCCCCCACCCAGTTGGTCCATGGAGACGAGATTTACGGTGGTGAACTGCAGCGGGGTTGTGGATCGGGGCATCATCGACGGCAAAAGGAGCGCCGCCCCGAAAATGAGCACATGCCCCAAGACCGAACCGCCCATTCCTGCGAGGACCTCTTCCCTCGACAGTCTGCGAGGTGAAAGACTCAGTGCTTCCATCCTTCAATCCTCCACACCCATGCCCGGCAACAATCCCCATTCCTGCTCTATTTGCCCCGGGATCCGGGGTCCTTGGCGGGCGGGCTTTTCAGGGGTTCCGTAACCATTCCGATCTGATCGATCCCGGCCTGGCGTATCGTTCCCATTACTTGCACCACAAACCCGTAGGGGATGGACTCGTCGGCCCTCAGGAAAACGCCTTTCCTGCGCTCCAGGTTCTGATACAGGGCGGCCAGCTTCGCCCCGAGGGCATCCAGGTCCACGGAGTATTCGTTGATGTAGACCTGCTGGTCCTTGGTGATGGTCACCATGAGCCGCTCTTCCTCCGTAGGAATCGCCGGGGCGGAGGATTCGGGCAGGTTCACATCGATGCCCTGGGTCATCATGGGGGCCGTCACCATGAAAATGATGAGGAGAACCAACATTACGTCTACAAAAGGCGTCACGTTGATTTCCGAGACCAACTGGCCCCGGGAGCCGTTCCCGTTCGTTTGCATCGCCATGGTTGCCGACCTTTGTCAAATCACCCGGGGGATCAGCCCGGGGCGTTGCCGTAAAGGGGATTCAAAAACCCGGCCTGCGGCATTGCTTGCCCTCGGTCCGGAAAGGAGGACCGAGGCCCGATGTTTCCCGTCCCGCCAAACCCTCACGCGGGGCCGGATTTCGGTCGGTCGCGGAGACCCGCCGGGCCCGGACCTCATTCCTGGACGGCCAACCGCTGGGGTTCCGCCGAAGACTCCTCCTGCTTTCCCTTGCGCATGAGGTCGCGCTTCAGGATGTTGAGAAAATCCGCGGAAAAATGGCTCATCTCGTGATCGATCATCCGGATTCGTGTCGCGAAATGATTGTAGCCCACCACGGCGGGAATGGCGGCCGCCAGGCCCATGGCGGTGGCGATGAGGGCCTCGGAGATCCCCGGGGCCACCACCGCCAGGTTCGCGGCGCCCTTGAGCCCAATCTCCTGGAAACTGGTCATGATGCCCCACACGGTGCCGAAGAGCCCGATGAAGGGAGCCGTGCTCCCGGTGGTGGCCAGGAGGGGCAGGTAGCGCTCGAACCGCTGGCGCTCGGCCATGGTGGCCCCCTGGATCGCCCGGTCCACGCTCTCGAGCACCACCTCGGGATTGACCTTCAATTCCTGGAGGTTCTTGGTCTCCAGGGACTTGCTCAGTCGATTCAGCTCGAGATAGCCCGTCTGGAAGATTTGCGCCAGGTGACTGTCTTCCAGAAGCTGGCTGTCCTTGTAAAGAAGGGAATAATTCTTTCTCTGTCGGAAGTAATCCACGAACCGGTCCGTTTCCTTCCGAGCCCTCCGAAACAGTCGGTACTTGAGCAAAATGACACACCAGCAGGCAACGGACAGGCCCAACAGGGACAGCATCACGAACTTGACCATGGGACCTGCGTGGACGACCATGTCCCAGACCCCGTTGCCCGCCCTCTGGTAGGGCTGTGCAACCACCTCCGCCGCCGCATAGGCGGTTAAAATCAGGCTATTCACCATTGTACTCCGTTCGCTTCCCGGAATCCCGGCGCTCCAGCTCGGAGAGGATGGCCGTGAGGGCCTTCCCCGCCGATTCCGCCAACTGTATGTCCACCAGGGCGCTCGAAAGCATCGTAGGCATGGGGTTCACTTCCACGATAAAGGCCCTGTTCTGCTTTGCCAGGTGGGGCAGGTGAGAGGCGGGAGCCACCGTCGCCGAAGTCCCTACAATGAGCATCATGTCGCAGGATCGAGCGGCAAGACGGGCTTCCTCCAAGACCGACGGCGGAATCATCTCTCCGAAAAAAACAAAATTCGGTCGCAGCGAGCCTCCGCACGGACACACCGGGGGAACCGTCTCCAGGGTCAGAGCCCCTCGATCGAAGCTCCGGCCGCAACCGTCGCAGCGCAGCTCCCTGCCGTTCCCGTGGAACTCGATCACCCGCACGCTTCCCGCCCGCTGATGGAGGCTGTCCACGTTCTGGGTGATGATTTCCTTCAGGTAGCCGCTGCTTTCCATGCGGGCCAGGGCATAATGAGCGGAATTGGGATTGGCCCGAGACAACAGAAGGTCCATTTCCAAAAGCATCCTCCAGACCTTGGCCGGGTTCATCCGAAAAGAATCGATGTGCCCGTATTCCAGAGGGTCGTAGCGAGACCAAAGCCCATCCTCGCTCCGAAAGTCCGGAATCCCGCTCTCAACGGAAATCCCGGCCCCCGTCAGGGCAATCACGTAGCGGCTCGAGGCGATGCGTTCGGCGATTTGTGGATAGCGAGGGTCCATTGTCCAAATTTCATTGAATTTCTAATGCCTTATGTCGGCGGTATCCTAAGTCCCTCCCGGGGCCTTGTCAAGGCATTTTGCCAAGAGATTCCGTTTGCTGCGGCCGATCCGACCAAGGGCAGGGTTTTCCTCCCGACACTACCTGGCAATCTTGAGCGTTTGTCCCGCAAGTACCTTGTTTCCCTTGAGTTGATTCCATTCACAAATGCTCCGGGCACTGACCTGGTACTTGGCGGCAATGCCGCTCAAGGTCTCCCCCCGGGCCACCTTGTGGTGCACAAAGGGAGGTTGATAGGTTGCCAGCAGGGCGTCCAGACGCTGGGGCAATTCCCTCCCCTTCCCTTCGGGAACTTTCACCGTGTGGGAACCTTTGGGAAGGGTGTCCGAGATGAAAGCAGGATTCAGGACCTTGAGCTCCCGGTAAGTAATGGAAGCGGCTTCGGCGATCATCTGAAGGGGGGTGGTGTGTTTGAGATTCAAGGCCACCCGGTCGGTTCGCACCGGCTGGTAACCCGCCCCCTTGGGGAGCATGTACCCGTACTTGGCGGGGTTGCTCAGCACCTCCTTGATGGCCAAAATTCGAAAGATGTAGCGTTCGGTTTCCATCGGGAGCTTGAGCAGGTAATAGCTGTTCACCTTCTGGCGCCTGATTTCCTCCTGGATTCGTTTCTCCCCGCAATTGTAAGCGGCCACGGCCAGGGTCCAGTTTTGAAACATGGCCTGCAGGTCCCGAAGGTAGCGAAAGGCACTGTTGGACGCCAGCTCGAAGTCCCGCCGTTCGTCAATCTGTCCCGTCTGACTCAGGCCGTAGTTGCTGCCCGTGCTGGGGATGAATTGCCACGGACCTGCGGCCTTGGCCGGGGAGGTGGCTCCCACGAGCAGGTCGCTTTCGGCAACCGCCACGTACTTGAGATCGTTGGGCAAGTTGTTGTGGACGAGCTGCTTTTCAATCCAAGGGAAGAACCGCTGGGCGCGCTTGAGCCACAGAAAGACCTGGGCGTGACTGTACACCACGATGGTGAACTCCCGGTCAAAACGCTCCCGGACTTCTTCCATATCCAGGGGCACAGGCTCCCCGCAAAAATCCAACCGGGTCGGGATCGAATAGAAGGGAACCTGCATTGCCCCCATCTGGGCCACGGTTTGAGCGGAGCTCCAGGTAGCTGCGGGAGCGGCCCCCATCAGAAAAATCATCACTGCAACGGACACGTAGGCTTTTTTCAGCGCAGTCATGCACTTCCCCTTCCCCTGACTTTCGTGAACCAGGGACCCGGCTTACCCCACGGGCACCGCATCCGGGTACCTTCGAACAAAGACCCGCCCCATCCCTCTGCCCGTTCCTCCACTACGGGGACGACGCCGGGGAAGTCTTGATCATCCCGGGAATCCCCCGAAAAATCAAGGGAGAACGCCCGGGGACCCGGTCCCCCCCATGTCCTAACCCGATGATGACCCGGATACCCGTCCGTACTTCTACCCGCAGATTTCCAGGGCATTGAAAAAGAAAGCGATCTCCACGGCGGCATTCTCCGCGCTGTCGGACCCATGGACGACATTTTTCTCCACATCGGATCCAAAGGCGTGACGAATGGTTCCCGGGGCCGCATCCTTGGGATTGGTCGCCCCCATCAGTTCCCGGTTTCTCCGGATGACATCTTCCCCATCAAGCACCATGGCCACGATGGGCCCCGAAGACATATATTCCGTCAGACTGTCGAAGAAAGGCCTGTTCCGGTGCACGTGATAGAAGGCCCGGCACTCCTCCCGGCTCAAATGGACCATTTTCATGGCCACGATGCCGATCCCGGCCTCCTCGAATCGTTTGATGATTTCTCCAACCAGGTTTCGGGCCACTCCATCCGGTTTGATGATGGACAGGGTTCGTTCCATTCGGCTTCCTCCGTTCCAGGATATCCCGGGGGGCGACTCCCCTTCGGGTCCCTACTCTGATGCCTCTAGTCCGAGGAAAAGTCAAACGGCTTTTCATTCCAGGGGCAAAAGTGCCTGCCCCGGGGGGTCTTGCCCCCGGGACCCGACTCGAGAGCAAAAAAAAGACGACGCCGGTTTCTTTTGCTTCTTCCGGCGCCGTCTTTCATATGTTACGGGGTTGGGGGGCATGCCCCCGAATCCGGGATCGTTACCTGCCGGTGCTCCGGAGCGATTGGCAAAGGTCCCGAAGTCTCCGCCGTCGGCCCCGGGACCCCAATCCCATAAGCTTCACCTCATTTGGCGGCCTTGGGCCATACATGACACTCGCCGCACATTACGGGTCCCGTTTTCTTTCCCCCCTGGGCAAGCTTTCGGTGGCATCCCGTGCAGTTTTCGTGAAACGCTTCCCTTAAGGCAGGGATCTTGCCGGAATCCTCGATCTTGTGACATTCGGAACAGGGCTGCCCTTCGCCGCTCCACACGTTGACCTTTTTCCCGCCCTTGGTCTCGTAGACGTGGTGGCATTCCACGCAATCCGGGTAGGCGCCGGCGTGGACCTCGTGATTGAACTTGACCGCCGGTCGCTGCAGTTCCTTGAAGACGTCCTTATGTTCGAGCACGATGGTTTCCGGCTGCGCCCCCACCCGACCGGTCCACATCAGCAATCCAATCAGCACGATCATCAAAACGCCGATGATTGACCCCCTCGCCATGCGTCCTTCTCCTTTTCTTGGGTACCGAACCACCATTGCTCCCCTCCCCCGGGACCTACTCTTCCCTCTCATTCTCTTCCTTGGGCAGGAACTCCTCGGGGATGATCATCATCTCGGTGATGAGCTCTTTAAAAGACTTGACGCTGACCCCCAGGTCGTATTCTTTGCTGAGATCGCGAATCTGATCGAAGCAGTTGTGGCACGGAGTGATGACCAGCTTGGCCCCGGTGGCTCGGATCTGTTCCGCCTTCACCTTGCCGGACTGGATTCTCCTCTTCTTGAAGGGCGGGCCCATGGGGATGAATCCGCCTCCCCCGCCGCAGCAGTGATTGTGCTCGCGGTTGGGCGTCATCTCGCGGAAATCGTCGGCCAACTGACGAACGAGGTAACGTCCGTATTCGGCCAGGTTTCCGTTTCTGGAATGGCTGCAGGGATCCTGGTAGGTTACGGGTTCCTTGATCCGGTGGGCCGGATCGATCCGGATGCGTCCTTCCTGCAGGTATCGAGCGAACACCTCCACCGAGTGAATGACGGGCACGGGAGGTTGGCCGTCGGGATATCCCAACCAGTAAGGAGCTTCGTAGCGCAGGGATCGGTAGGCATGACCGCATTCGGTGATCATGATGTGCTTTGCCTTGAGACGAATGGCCGCATCATAGGTGTTCTTGGCCACCTGGGCCATCACCTTGGCGTCCCCGGCAAACATGGCGAGGTTCGTATCGTCCCAGCCGTCCGAGGACATGGTCCAGTCCTCCCCGGCCAGGGTGAAGATCTTGGCCGCCATGGCGATGTCCTGGGGGTAATACATGGGTTCCCTGGCGTTCACCGTGTAGAGGATGTTGGCCCCTTCCTTGTCCAGGGGAATCTCGAGGCCGGCGATCTCTTCGGCGGTTTCCGTCGCCATCCACTCCAGGGTTTCGACCCAGTCCTCGAGCTTCATTCCCATCTGGTTGCCGCTTTCCACGTAATTGTTCACGGCCCTCTGGAGGCCTTCGGGCACCACCCCCTGGCTGTTGCACACCCCCCGGGCCACGGCAATCATGGTGGCCATGTCGATGCCGAAGGGACAATACATGGAACACCGGCGACACATGGTGCATTTTCCCCACACCACGTCGTGGGCTTCTTCCAGGAACTTGCGGTCCACGTTCCCTTTCCTTCGATACATTTCGCCCAAGGTCTGAACGACCTTGTAGGAAGGCATATACGTCGGGTCCTTATCGTGGGCCAGGTAAAAGAAACAGCTGTCGGCACAGAGCCCGCAGTGGGCGCACATTTCCAGCCACAACTTCATGCGGGCACCCTTGGCTGCTTCCAGTTTTTGGCGAATCACTTCCACATTCACGGTTTCCGACACGGTTTTTGCTCCTTCTAAAAACAGGGTTTCTCCTTCGCGAATCCCTTGTGTTGCGCCCCGCTACCAGGTGACGGTGCCTCTTCTTTCCCCGAATTCACTGCCGATATGGGCCCGGGTCAGAAAGAAGAACGCCATGTGCGACAGCTTGGTGAAGGGAATCAGCACCAGCATCAGTTGGCCGCTCAGCATGTGAAGGATCAGCATCCATCGATACTCCCACCATTGATGGTAGGCGATCAGGCCCGTCAGAAAGGGCAGGGCCACCACGATCAAGAGAAAGTAATCCATGCCCGTGGTGACGATTCGTAC
>JARKQW010000470.1 GCA_029974695.1 Syntrophobacteraceae bacterium
CATGAGCCGTTGTCCTTCCGCTTTCCCGCATTGCCTGTCCCACGGCCGCTCTATCCCGTCAGAACCCCGTAACACCGCTCGCACAGGCTCGGGTGATCGAAAAACTCCCCTACCCTTTCCGAATGGACCCAGCATCGCTCGCACTTGGCGCCGGGGGCAGGTTTCACGGCAATTTTCAGTCCCTCGACCTCCTGTCCCTCTACTGCGTCCTCGAGGTCTTCCCCTGCGAAAACCACCCGGGATACGATGAGAACGGAGCGCATCAGGCCCTCCCCGCCGCGCAACATCTCTTCATAGGAGGCAGGAAGCCTCAAGGAGACCTGGGCATCGAGGGCGTGGCCGATCTTCTTGGCCTGGCGAGCCGCTTCCAACGCCCGGGACACATCCGCCCGCAAAGCCAGGATCTTTTGCCACCGCTCGTTGAGCACCTCGTTTCGGTACTCGGCTTTCTCGTCGGGAAGAGGCTCCATGTGGACGGATTCCCCCGAATGACCCGGAAGGTGCCGCCAGGCCTCTTCGGCTGTGAAGGAAAGAATGGGCGCCATGAGCCGCAGGAGGGCGGATAGAATCTCGTAGAGCACCGTTTGAGCCGACCTTCGAGCCTTGCTGCCGGCAGCGGACGTATACAGGCGGTCCTTGAGTATATCCAGGTAAAAGGCGCTCAGGTCCACCACGCAGTAGTTGTGGATCGAATGGTACACCCGGTGAAATTCGAAGCGGTCGTAGGCGTTTCGAACCCGCTGCACCAGGTCCTGGAGCTGGTGGAGGGCAAACTGATCCAGCTCCTCCATCTCCTCGTACGGGAGGGCATCGGAAGCTCGATCGAAATCGTAGAGGTTTCCCAGGATGAACCGACAGGTATTTCGGATTCGTCGGTAGGCCTCGCTCAGTCGCTTCAGAATATCGGGCGAAATCCGGATGTCGTCCCGGTAATCCTCCGCCGAAACCCACAGCCTCAGGACCTCCGCTCCGTACTGGCGGATGATTTCCTCGGGGGCGATGACGTTGCCCAGGGACTTGGACATCTTGTAGCCCTGACCGTCCACTACGAATCCGTGGGTGAGCACGGTCTTGTAGGGGGCCGCGTTCCGGGTCCCCACCGCGGCCAGCAGGGAGGAATGAAACCATCCCCGGTGCTGATCGCTCCCCTCGAGATAGAGGTCCGCCGGCGACCGCAGATAAGGCCGAGCCTCGAGGACCCCGGCATAGGACACTCCCGAGTCAAACCAGACATCCAGGATGTCCATCTCCTTTTTGAGCCGCCTGCCTCCGCACCCGGTGCACTTGGCGTTTTCGGGCAGGAGCTCTTCCGCGGATCGCTCGAACCAGCAGTCCGCTCCTTCTTTCTCGAAGAGCGCCGACACGTGGTCGAAGACTTCTGGGGCGGCCAGCACCCCGCCGCAATCTTCGCAGGTGAAAACGATGATGGGCACCCCCCAGGATCGCTGGCGGGAGATGCACCAATCGGGTCGATTGGCAATCATGTTGTGGATGCGCTCCCTGCCCCACGACGGGACCCACTGCACTCGATCGATCCATTCCAGGGCCTTTTGGCGCAGGTCGTTCTTCTCCATGGAAATGAACCACTGCTCCGTGGCTCGAAAAATGACGGGTTTCTTGCAGCGCCAGCAACACGGGTAGCTGTGGGTGATCCGAGTCTCCAGGAGCAGGTTCCCCGTTTCCTTGAGCTTGGCAACCACCGAGGGATTGGCGTCGAAGACGAACTGCCCGGCAAAGAGCGGCACCTCGGGAGTGAAGGCCCCGCCGTCGTCCACGGGGGAGTAGACCTCGAGCCCGTATTCCAGGGCCATATCGTAGTCTTCCCGACCGTGACCGGGGGCCGTGTGCACGCACCCGGTACCGGCATCCAGGGTGACGTGGGTCCCCAGGATGAGGACCGAATCGCGATCCAGGAACGGGTGACGACATCGGAGCCCGCGAAGCTCGTCGGCCCGGAAGGTCCTCAAAACCCGGTATTCCCCGACGTTGAGGATCTTCATGCAGGATTCGAGGAGGCCTTCGGCCAGGATCCACGCTTCATCGCCCACTTCCACCGCCACGTACTCGAAATCCGGGTGAAGGGTGACGGCCAGGTTTGCGGGAATGGTCCAGGGGGTGGTGGTCCAGATGAGAACCGATGCGGCCCTGCCCGCCAGTTCGGGGAATGCGTCCCGGCCTTCGGCTCGCAGGGGGAACTTCACGTAGATCGAGGGCGAAACGTGGTCGTGGTATTCCACTTCCGCTTCGGCCAGGGCCGTTCGGTCCAAGGCACACCAGTAGATGGGCTTCTTGCTGCGGATCACGCTGCCGTTGACGAAAAACCGCCCCAGTTCCCGGGCGATGACGGCTTCATAATCATAGGACATGGTCAAATACGGATGGTTCCATTCCCCCAGGACCCCCAGCCGCTTGAACTCCTCCCGCTGAATGTCGATGAACTTCTCGGCGTATCGGCGACATTCCCGGCGAATCTGCACCTGAGTCATGGATTTCTTCCGTGGCCCCAGTTCCTTGTCCACCTGGTGTTCGATGGGAAGGCCGTGACAGTCCCATCCGGGAACGTAGACGGCATCGTAGCCGCTCATCTGGCGGGCTTTGACGATCATGTCCTTGAGGATCTTGTTGAGAGCGGTGCCCAGGTGAATATGGCCGTTGGCGTAGGGAGGACCATCATGGAGGATGTAAGGAGGACGCCCTTGACCCTGCTCCCTCAGTTTTTCATAAAGCCCCATGGTTTCCCATTGGCGAAGGATTTCCGGCTCGAGCTTGGGAAGGTTCGCCTTCATGGGAAAGGCCGTTTGAGGCAGGTTCAGCGTGTTCTTATAGTCCATGGTCCCTTCTCCCTGGCAAAAATGGTGAGCTCCTGCTGCTCCGGCGGGTCCCCCCGGAGTCCTCGGCCGGAGCGGACCCCCGTGAGAACCGCCGGAACGGGCTGAGAGCACGGGGCGCATCCCCCGAACCCAGCTCGAGGGAATCCTTTCCGGACAAGCTCCTCGAGGGGCCCACGGGGCGATGGGCGAAACCGGTCTTTTGGGCCCCGCCTCCCGGGTCCCGGAGAGGTTTTTCCTTAACACACCCTCCAGACAAGTCAAGTGCTTACGCGGCAGGGACCCCCCCGGGGACCTCGTCCCGCCTCCCGTTGCCCGCAGTTCCCGGTGCCGGGTACGGCTTCCCCGGTGAGCCTTTGCACCCATGGCGGGTCGGTTACGGAGAACTTTCCGCAGGGAGCGCAAAATGGAAAAACCCTCTC
>JARKQW010000481.1 GCA_029974695.1 Syntrophobacteraceae bacterium
GTACGAAATTCCCATCGTCAAGATCACGTCGGGGCAGCGACTGGCCCTGGTGGGGATCAAGGAAGAGGATGTCGAGGGAGTTTGGAAAGACTTGGGCATGGACATGGGCAAAGCCACGGAGCTTTGCGTACACTATGTCCAGGCATGTCCCGGAACTGCCGTGTGCCGCTTCGGCGTCCAGGACTCTCTCGGAGTGGGTCTCGAGGTCGAGAAGCTCTTTGTGGGCATGGAACTTCCGGCCAAGCTCAAGATCGGTGTGTCGGGCTGCCCTATGACCTGTGGGGAGAGCTTCGTTCGAGACCTGGGAATCCTGGGGAAAAAGAACGGGTGGACCTTCATCTTCGGCGGCCATTCCGGGGCAAGCGCCCGGGTGGGAGACATTCTCGCCGAAGGGCTCGATACCCAACAGATCCTGGACCTTACCCGCCGTTGCCTGAATTATTATCGGGACCATGCCAAGAAGAAGGAACGAGCTGCGGCGTTCGTGGAACGGGTGGGACTCGAGGAGATCAAAAAGGCCCTCCTCTAGAGTCCCCGTGGGGTCCGGGGAAAAGGGACCAAGACCCCGTTGGGGAGTTGGTTGCCGAAATCTTGACCTTTCCTGCACGCGAAACGGCGGTTCCCTCCACCCCTCCCTCCGCCCCGAAAGGGGCCGAGGGCAAGGAGAATGCCATGGACCAATCTCTCACGGACTTCTGTCGCTCCCATGAAATTCAATGGAACGAATCTCCCCGGCTCCAGCTTCCTTCCCGAAGAACCTGGCTCATTGAAGACACCAAGGGCGGGAGGTGGATCGCCAAGCGCACGGGGCCCGATGATCGGAACCCTCAGCTTCTCAAGGGGTTTTCCGTCATGCACCCCCCCTTTCATTACCCGCGATCCGTTGCGGACCCCGCCGAACCCTTTCTGCTCTACCCCTTCCTGGAGGGGAAAGTCCTGGCCGAGGGGCTGTTTGAACAATCGGATGTTGTCGAGCAGGTCGTGGAAGTGATCGGCAGGATCCAGTCCATCATGCGCTCCCTGGTTCTGGTCCCCTTTTACCAGGAAATCCTCGAGGGCAGGGGAGGCGCGGGAACCGGTCCGTCCATGGACCGCTATTCCCTGGGCAAAATCATGTTCGTGGACGACATGCAGAAGGTCTCCCGTCGAAAGGAAATGGCCGAATCCTACCAGTGGATGCAACAATGCACCGAGGAGTACTGCACCTCCGTCCGGTCCCTTGGTATATGGCCGGACGCACCCCTGGACGTCTACCGGGAGCAGGTGAAGAACACCTTTTCCATTCACGTCCCGGTGGTGGGCAGCAGCCTTTCCCATACGGCCTTTCATCCGGAACACCTCATCCTCTGCCCCGACGAGCAACTGGGGGTCGTGGGATGGCAGGTGGAGCCCCGACCCAGGTTTTACATGACCTACACGTACCTGGCCTGGAGCCTTTTGCGCTCCCGGCAGCCCGCCCCGGCGGACTATTATCGGCGCTACCTCGAGCGAAGCAGCAGCAAAGCGTTCTACAAGGACCATCATCAGGTCTTTGCCTGTTGTTTGCTCGAGCAGGCATGCAAGTGGTTTGACGAGAAGACATCGAGCAGCTATCGGGTGCCCGACCGGAACCTGGATGAAGCCGGATTGCTGTTTCGGGAGTGCGTCCTCAACGCGGCAAAATGATTTCCAGTTGCGGGGCAAAGCGATGAACCCTCTTAAGAAATTCATGGCAACCGCCTGCGAACGGTGTCCCCTTTGCCGACACGCTCGAGAGAATCCCGACACCTGGATCGGGAAGGCCATGGAATGGCATGGGAAATGGTGCCCCTTTTGGAAGGCTCACAAAGAGTTCGATCGGGAGCGCCGGAGCAAAGGGTAGGGCTGTATCACGCAGTCCGATGGAGTGACCGGGAATCGTCGCCGGTTGTGACTGCCACGGAATTGCCCGTCCGGCCATGCGCCGGAAGCGGATCGTGATTGCGGCGCAAGCCGGCATTCGGCTGCGCACAATTCTGCGGGTTCCGGGGAAACCCCTGTCGGACTGTCGAAGTGTCTGCACAGAGGTCTTCCTTTCCCTGCATGAAGGTCCCCTAGACACCCAAAGGACTCGGCATGGTTTCTTTCGACGTCTGCATCTTTGACGTAAACGGGGTCCTCCTCGATTCCAACGCGGCCAACGCCCGGGCCATGGGGCGCGCTTTCACCGAAGATCCCGTCCGGCGGGAGCGGGTGGCCCGTCGGTATCTTCAACTGACGGGAATCGACCGGGGCAAAAAGATCCGGATTATCCAGGAAGAGATCGTCGGAAGACCCTTCGAGGAGGGGGAATTCGAATGCAGGTGGGAAGGCTTTAAGGTTCATGGGCGGCTGTCCATGCTGCAGGCCCCGCTGGGGGCCGGGAGCATCGAAGTGCTCACCGAACTGGGAAAGCGCAACATCCGCCGGGCAGCCCTCTCCAACACCCCTTTGAAGGAATTGATGGAAACCCTCGAAGCCCATGACCTCACGCGGTTCCTGGACATCATCCGGGGCGGGGGGGACTGGCCCAAGTCGGAATCCCTCCGGAGGCTCCTCGACGAATTCAGCCTCTCTCCGGGAAAATGCCTCTTTCTGGGGGACGGAAAAGGGGACCTGGCGGCAGCCCGCTCGAACGGTGTTCCTTTCGTCGCCATCGACGCGGGAAGGGGGGAATTCCACGGCGAGGAGGGCTTCGACGGCCCCTTTGAAAACCTGGCCCACTGGGGACGGAGGAACTTGGGCATCGTGGAACGATCATAGGTCGACCAACCAACCCGCCATCATGGGAACAGCTTCCATGCCGGACCGTGAGAACGACATCTCCCTGTTGCTGGCGGCCTTGAAATTCTGCGCCGAGCGCCATCGGATGCAGCGCA
This sequence comes from Syntrophobacteraceae bacterium, assembly GCA_029974695.1. Taxonomy (GTDB): domain Bacteria; phylum Desulfobacterota; class Syntrophobacteria; order Syntrophobacterales; family Syntrophobacteraceae; genus JAGPLX01. The sequence goes on from JARKQW010000481.1 coordinate 2,877, forward strand.
GAAAGGATGCCGACAAAACCCCCTACATCAACCATCCCATCGAAGTGGCGGAACTCCTGTGGCGCGTGGGATCCGTCCGGGACCTGCAGGTCATCCTTGCCGCTCTTCTCCACGACCTCCTCGAGGACACGGAAACCCGCCCCGCGGAAATCGAGGAAAGGTTCGGAAGGGACGTTCTCCTCCTGGTCCTCGAGGTTTCGGACGATAAGAGCCTTCCCAAATCGCAGAGAAAGCAGCTCCAGATCGACCACGCTCCCCGCCTCAGCCTTGGGGCCAAGTGGATCAAGATTGCGGACAAGATCTGCAATGTCCGAGACGTGACATGTTCCCCACCCGCCAACTGGAGCCGGCAAAGGCGCCGAGAGTACCTCGAATGGACGGAAAGGGTGGTGGCGGGTGTGCGGGGCGCCCATCCGGTCCTCGAAGCCCTCTACGACGAGGTGTTGCAGGAAGGCAGGAGAGGAACCGAAGCCGAAAAGCCCTGAGGAGGCCGGGAGGTTTGCCGGGACCATCGAAAACATGGCCCGGATTTCCCTGTCAAGGGGGCTGCTTTCTTTTCCCGTTTACACCCCTGGCCTGCCCTTTACCCACATCTGCGATCAGGTGGGGATGGATCGACGCCTCCGGGCGAACCCGGGGGGCGCAACCATTAGCAGGGGGTCGAGGCCGCAAGGCCGATACCTCCGGAACAGCTCACAAGAGGAACTCGACCCATGGGGACGCAGAACCGTCCCGTGGACAAGAAAGGGATTGCGCCCCACACGCCTGGTAGGGGCGGCCGGTCTCCCCTATCACCCTCTGGACGCACGGGACAAGGCCATACGGAGATCTGCCCCCGGAGCAGCAAAAATGTGGGAGAGGGGCAGCCCTAGCCTCCAGCCCCCGGCCCCTCGCCTAAAGCCCCCGGAGGATTCGTTCCCGCCATCGACGGACCGCCTCGGACAAATGCCTTCGGTGGCCCGGCGTTCCCCCCAGTCCCTTTCTTCCGAAGTGGAAATTGATCTCGACAAACACCGGTCGCGATCGGGGGGGAAACATGAGGTCCAATCCCGCCAGGTCGATCTCCGCTCTTGCGCACAGATCGAGGGCCGCAAAACGCCCCATCTCCTGGAGCTCGGGGCAGGAGGCGTGGTCCTCGCGCCCGCCCCGACACAGGTTGTTGTAGAACGTGCCGCCCCCGATGCGAAAGTAGCTCACCGCGGCATCCCCGTACACCACCACCCGCAAGTCCTTGCCCCCGTGGTCCACCCACTGCTGGATGAGGACCGGCTCGTCCGGGGGGAGCCCAGCCAGCCTCACTTCGAGTTCTTGAGGGTGACGCACGGGAAAGACCCGGCTTCCGCCTCCGCCGGTATCTCCTTTCAACACAAAGGGATATCCCCAGGGAGAACCCCGTTTCGGGAAGAAGCTCCGAAGATGCTCGGGGTCCCGGAAAACCAGGCTGGGAGGATGAGGGACCCCCAGCTTCCGAAAAAGACGAACCTGCCGGATCTTGCCGCAGTACCGGAACTTGGCTTGGAAGCGGGGAAACCAGGAACGGGAGTGTCGGACGATGGAGTCGTACCGCGACGGGGTCACGTAGGTGGGGAGGAAGACCCCGGCGGCGTCCTTCACGAGTCCGACGACCCGGGGGTCCTCCATGGAAGAGAAGGTGGGCAGGTTCTCTTCCATGGGCATCCGGGGATCAAAGGAAACGAAGTAGGAGGACATGGGCTTTCATCCCCGGGGTTGGCGACACCGCCGTTCAAGACCGGAAGGGGTTCATTGTTTCTTGATCAGGAACCATACGGAGTTGGGCTTGTAAGTGCCGATCACTCCGAAATCGCCGATACTGTGCACATACCCTTCGGCGGAAGTGCCTGAGATGGTGGCCCTCCCGTGGGTGTCCGTTCCCATGATCATCTCGATGGTGTCCCCCATGATCACGCCGTTGAAGGAGATGGAAGTGCTTTCCCCGGGGGGGAAGTCTTCTAGGGATGCGGTTCCTTTGAGCACATGGCCCTTTTGCTTGGTGATCTTGAGCATCACCTTGGCATCGAAGAAACCCGCCTTGCACACCACCTTGGCCGTTCCGCCGTAGGTGCCCACCACGTTCGGGGCCGTGGATGCCGCATGAATCGTTCCGCTTAGCAGTAGTAGAAAAGCCAGGGTCGAAAAGAGATACTTCTTCATGAAAGATGCCTCCGCTTGAATATGGTTCCAAAACCTCGATTCCGACGGGCATCCTTCTATCATAGACTCTCCCAACAGGTAAGAAAAATCTGAAAACGGACCCTACCGGGACGACCCTTATCCCAGGGGGAAATGGGCCAACTGGGAGGCCTTCTGTTTCAAGGCGTGCAGGAATTCGCGATCGGCGAGGGAGGCCCGAGGTCCCTTGGACTCGATGAGCCGTATGAGGGAAACGATCTTGCCCATCCTTGCCTGTCCGATCTCTTCCCGGGCGCCGAAGGAGGGGTCTGCGGGCTTCATGCCGGGAGGCGCCTCCCGCCCGTATCCCGAGAAGTCGTGTTCCGCCCCGAAGGCTTTTCCGGCCCGGGAGCCCCGGTAGACGCGGGCCCGAGTTCCATCCACCCGGGATCCCGCCCGGGAATCATTCAAGGCAGCCTGTTCCTCCTGGGAGCGAACCGAATACCCATGGATTCCCCTCTCCCCCACATATCCCCAAGGAACCAGCAGGTCCGAATCGAAGCAAAACACTTTGCGGGCAGGACTCCAGGGGAAAATGGGGGATCCCGGCTTGGGGTTCCCGTCCATGCCCACCTGGACCACTCGCTGGGGGAACGTCGAAGCCTGATCCCACTCCCGGTAGGCGGCCCGGACGGCCTGGTCCACCAGGGCCTGGGCATCCTGGGACAGGGCGTTGCGAACGGCCAATTGAAGCACGTGGACGGTTTGACGAAGATCCTTGGGTCCAAGGATCAGGATGGCTTTTCTCCGGAGGGTGTACAGGTCTACGGCCATGGGTTTGCCTCCCCGGGAAAGGAGGATTTCCTTTCCGCTCTTGCGTGGGTTCTGGAACATTGATCCCCGGGTGCCGGAGGACTGCTTTGGGGTGCAAGGTGAATATTAGGTGAAAGTCATTCGGGGGTCAAGGATTCTTTTGGGAGGCACGATTTTTTCGGAAAGAAAAAACCCGGAAACGGCCTCGGGGACGTTACCGGGTTTCAAAGGGTCGGCGGGAGGCGCCCGCAGGCGTCTCGATATCTTGCGGATTCTTCCCGGACCCTCCTCCTGTGGCCTCGGCGTCCCAAAGAAAGGCCTGGAGAGGTTCCGGACCCTTCCTCTTTCTTCGACGACCCCTCCCGTCAGGAATGGGAGCCTGGAGACGGAGGCCTTGGGCCGAAAGAGGATGGGTTTGGGTCTTTCAGAAGGTCAATCGGTTCACACCTGGGGTCTCGGGTACAGCCCGGCGGCTTTCACGATTTCAGGGACCTTCTCTTCCCATTCGATGGCCATGATGTGGAAGCCTCGAACTCCCTTGACTTCCTTAAGCTCCTGGATCTGCTCGACGCAAATTTTGATGCCCTCTTCGGCCACCTTGTCCTTGGGCACCCCCGCCAATCGCTTGATGATATCGTCGGGAACGTCCATGCCCGGGACCCGGGACTTCATATACTTGGCCATACCGACGGATTTCATGGGAGTGAGCCCCGCCAGAACGGCCACCTTGCCGTCCAGGCCCCGGTCCACCACGCCCTGCATCCACTTCTTGAATTTCTCCATGTTGTAGATGCACTGGGTCTGGATGAACTGGGCCCCCGCCGCCACCTTCTTAGCCAAGCGGGATACCCGGATTTCGAAGGGATCCGCGAAGGGGTTCTCGGCGGCCCCGATGAACATCTTGGGACAGTCCTTCATCTCGAAGCCGCTCAGCAGCTTGCACTCGTCCCGCATCATCTTCACCGTCTGGATGAGCTGGGTGGAGTCGAGGTCGAAGACGTTGGCCGCATTGGGATGGTCCCCGAAACTCTGATGGTCCCCGGTGAGACACAGCACGTTGTGGATGCCGAAGGATGCGGCACCCAGGAGGTCGCTCTGGAGGGCGATGCGGTTTCGGTCCCGGGTGACCATCTGGAGCACGGGTTCGAGCCCGAGCTGCTTGATGCGGATGCAGGAGGCCAGGCTGCACTGTCGAACCACGGCCGTCTGGTTGTCGGTGACGTTGATGGCATCCACGAAGTCCGCGAGCATCTGGGCCTTGTGCGCCACCACTTCGGGGTCGGCGCTCCGGGGAGGACCGCATTCGGAGGTCACGGCGAAATGTCCTGCGGCAAGAATCCTTTCCAGTTTGCTGGGTGTTGTGGTGGTCATAGTTGTGAAACCTCCTTCACGACTTTGCGGGGTCCGCCATCCCGGCTCGTGTTCCAGTTCTTGGGGCTGGTGGGCCGCTCGAAGCGATCCAGTTGCCCGAGTTCCTTCAGCCTTTCATAAATCAGGTGCCATCCGCACGCGATTTCCTTGTTGACTTCGCACTTGCCGTTGGCCGATCCGCCGCAGGGGCCGTTGGACATGCGCTTGGAACAGCGGGCGATGGGGCAGATGCCTCCCGTGGTGGCCAAAATGCATTCCCCGCAGGCCTGGCATCGCTCGGTCCACTCCCCCTTGGCCTCGGTGACGCCGATAAAACAGGTATTGACCCCCGGCAGGATGGGCTTGTCCTTGAACGCCTCGGCCAGGAACTGGACCCCGGCCCCACAGGCCATGGACACGACGGCATCGTAGTCCTTGAGCTTCTCTTCGAGTTGAGCCACGTAAGGCCGGTCGCACTGGCGGGTGAGACTGATCTCATCCACCTTCACGTCCATCCCCTGCTGCTTGAAGTAGATGCGGAGGGCGGATCCCACGATCTGGGCTTCCTTCATTCCCCCCGCTTCGCAAACGGTCACGCAGCCGTCACAGCCTGCGACGAGAATCTTCTTGAATTCCTTGGTTGTCTCGATGATTTCCTCGATGGGTTTCGGCTTGGCGATGATCATGCGGCTACCTCCGTTTTCGGCCCGGGGGACGGCTGGTTGCCCGCTCCCCTCAGGGGACTCGGCCCCAATTTCCTGATTTTCTCCGTCATTTCTCGAGCAATTTCCGCAAACCTGGGGCCTTGTCCGGCGGAAAGGTTATACATGGCAACCCGTTCCCCGCCGATTCCAATCTTTTCGAGAAGTCCTCGGACATAGGCCACCCGCTTCTTGGCTCGCAGATTTCCCACCTGGTAGTGACAGTCCCCCTCGAGGCACCCGGCCACGAAGACGCCGTCGGCTCCTTCCTCGATGGCTTTCATGAGGTGGATGACGTCCACCCGACCGCTGCAGGGGAGCTTCACGATTTTCACGTTGGTGGGGTAGTTCAAACGCATGGAACCTGCCAGGTCCGCTGCGGAGTACGCTCAGTAGCTGCAGCAAAAGGCAATGATGATCGGTTCGAACTCTTCCATCACGCAACTCCTTCCAACAAGGCATGTATGTTCGAAGCCACCTGGTCGTCTTCGTAGTGGCTCAATTGAATGGCCTTGGCCGGGCATTCCGACACGCAGACCCCGCAGCCCTGACAGAGGGCTTCGTTGATCTCCGATACGTTCTCCTCATTGATCCGCGGCACATTGTACGGGCAGCTCATGACGCAAACCAGGCAGGCGGCGCACAGGGACTTGTCCACGTGAGCCACGGCCCCTCCCACGCTGAGGCTCTTTTTGGCCAGGAAGGACCCGGCCCGGGATGCCGCGGCCAACGCCTGGGTGATGCTCTCGCTGATGAGCTTGGGCGCGTGGGCCGTTCCGCACAGGTAGATCCCCTCGGAGGAGAAGTCCACGGGCCGAAGCTTGGCGTGGGCTTCGATGAAGAAGCCGAAGGCGTTTCGCGGGACCTTGAGCTGGCCGGCCAGCTGGTCCGTCTCGTTGGCCAGGGTCGCGGCGCTCAGGATCACGGCGTCCGCCGGGACCCTTACCGGGCGTTGGAGCACGTGGTCCACGAAGGTGACCTCGAGGTTCCCGCCGTCGGCGCTCACTTCCGGGACCCGGTCCGGGTCGAAGCGGCTGAAGAGGATCCCTTTGCTCCGGGCCTCGGTGTAGTAATCCTCGAGCAACCCGTACATTCTCATGTCTCGATAGAGAATGTAGAGGTCCATGTCGGGATTGCGTTCTTTCAGCTCGAGGGCATGCTTCACGGCGCTCTGGCAACAGATCCGGCTGCAGTTGGGATTCTCTTCGTTGCGGGACCCCACGCATTGGATCATGACCGCTCGTCGCCACCGGGACGGATCCCGGCCGTTGCCCTTCTCCCGCAGGAGCTGATCCAATTCGAGCTGGGTCATCACCCGGTCGTCCTGACCGTAGAGAAATTCTTTGGGCCGGTATTCGTGGGCCCCCGTGGCCACAATGGCCACCCCGTGCTCGATGGTTTCTTCCACCTGGTCGGGTCCCCAGGCGATCTTGGTGGTGAAGTTGCCCTTGTAGCCTTTGAAAGAGACCACCTGGGCCTCGGTAAAAACCCGGATTCTTTGGTGGGCTCGAACGTCGGCTATGAGCCGGTCCAGGTAGGGCTGCACCTCGCGGCCTTCGATGGTGCGGGAGATCCTGCGGGCCAGGCCCCCCAACTCCGCCTCCTTTTCCACCAGGACGGCATCGAAGCCCTGCTGAGCCAGGTTCAGGGCCGCATTCAACCCGGCGACGCCCCCTCCGATGACCAGGCCGCTCTGCCGGATGTCCACCTTCTTGTCCCGGAGCCCTTTGAGCAGCGCCGCCCGGGCCACGGACATGCGCACCAGGTCCTTGGCCTTTTCCGTGGCCTTTTCATGGTCCGTCATGTGGACCCAGGAGTCCTGATTGCGGATATTGGCCATCTCGAAAAGGTACTTGTTGAGGCCGATGCTGAGAAGGGTCTCCCGGAAGAGGGCTTCGTGGGTGAGGGGGGTGCAGGCCGCCACCACCATCCGGTTGATCCCCTTCTCCTTGATGACTTCCCCCATGCGCACCTGGGTGTCCTGGGAGCAGGTGAAAAGGTTGTCCTCCACGTGGATCACGTGGGGAAGGGTTCTGGCGTACTCGCGCACGGCGGGAACATCCACAATCCCGCCGATGTTGATGCCGCAATTGCACACGAACACCCCGATCCGGGGCTCGTCCCCGCTCACGTCCCGCTCGGGGGGGAGCTCCAT
>JARKQW010000483.1 GCA_029974695.1 Syntrophobacteraceae bacterium
CATGTGGCTGATTTTCGAGGCTTGCGCGCCGGGCGTCGAGAGCATCTCCCAGAACCGGGAGATGGTCCAGCGCCCCTACGCCCGGGGCCTGGCCCGGTGGCAGGAAACCCTGGGTCAGGGAAAGCCCATCATGGGTCCCGTGAACAGCTTTCCCAACGAGGAACAGGAATTCCTCCGGGGTCACGAAAGCCTTTCCACCCTCCTTCTGCCCATCCAGGTGAAGAAGGAATGGTTTGGATTCATCGGCCTGGACGACAATCACCTGCGTCGGAACTGGACCTCGTCGGACGTGACTCTCCTGGGAAGCACCGCGGAGATCATCGGCGCCTTCCTGGGGCGCCAGAGGGCCGAAGAAGAGCTCCGAATCGCCAAGGACAAGGCGGAAGAGGCCACCAAGGCCAAGAGCGTATTCCTGGCCAACATGAGCCACGAGGTCCGCACCCCCATGAATGCGATCCTGGGGATGACCTACCTGGCCCTCCAGACCCGGCTCACCCCGAAGCAGAAGGACTACCTGGCCAAGATCCAGCGCTCGACCAAGTCCCTCCTGGGAATCATCAACGACATCCTGGATTTCTCCAAGATCGAGGCGGGCAAGCTCCAGATGGAGGATACGGATTTCAGCCTCGAGGACGTCCTCGAGAACGTCTCCGCCGTCGTGGGGATCAAGGCCCACGAAAAGGAACTCGAGTTCCTCATGGACACGGCCGCGAACGTGCCCACGGCCCTCCACGGCGATCCCCTCCGGCTGGGGCAGGTGCTCATCAACCTGTGCAACAATGCGGTAAAGTTTACGGACAGGGGCGAGATCGTCGTCTCGGCCCGGGTGGCGGAGCGGGGCGAGGATTGGGTCGTGCTGCAGTTCTCCGTTCGCGATACGGGGATCGGGCTGAGCGAAGTCGAGAAGGAACGGCTCTTCCTGGCCTTTTCCCAGGCCGATACCTCCATCACCAGGAAGTACGGGGGAACCGGCCTGGGTTTGACCATCAGCAGGCGATTGGTCCAAATGATGGGAGGAAAGATCCGGGTCGAGAGCGTTCCCGGCCAGGGCAGCGAATTCATCTTTACGGCCCGGTTCGGCCTGTCGGGCAAGGGGGCTGCCCGGACCCTGGAACCCTTGCCCGACCTGAGGGGGATCCGGGTGCTGGTGGTGGACGACAATCCTTCGGCACGGGAGATCTTTCAGAACCTGCTCGAAAGCATGAGTTTCGAGGTTTCCCTGGCGGCTTCCGCCGAAGAGGCCCTATGGGAGATCGAAAAGGAGGCGGGCGGAAGGCCCTACGAACTGGTGGTGATGGACTGGAAAATGCCGGGCATGGACGGGATCAAAGCTTCCGAGGCAATTCGGCGCCACCCGGGTCTTCCCCGGCAGCCCCGGATCCTTCTGGTCACGGCCTATGGGCGCGAGGAAATCATGACCCGGGCCGAAAAAGCCGGCCTGGACGGATTCCTCGTCAAGCCCGTCACCCAATCCATCCTGTTCGATGCCATCATGGATGCCTTCGGCAGGAGAGATCGCCGGGAAGACCCGGGGGGCAGATCCGCCCGGGAGGCTGCCGAATCCTTCCATCGAATCCGGGGGGCGAAGGTGCTGGTTGCCGAGGACAACGAGATCAATCAGCAGGTCGCCGTGGAGGTCCTGCAGAGGGCCGGGCTTCGAGTTCGGGTGGTGGACACGGGGTCCCGGGCGGTGGAAAAGGTCCTCGAGGAACCCTTCGACGCGGTTCTCATGGACATCCAGATGCCGGAGATGGGGGGATTTGAAGCCGCTCGAATCCTTCGGAAAGACCCCCGGTTCCGAGACCTGCCCATCATTGCCATCACCGCCCACGCAATGGCGGGAGATCGAGAAAAGAGCCTCCTGGCCGGAATGACCGATCACGTGACCAAGCCCATCGACCCCGATGAGTTGCTCTGCGTTCTGGCCCGGTGGATCCGGCCCCGGGAAGGGGAATTCCCGGAATGCGAACCGGCTCGGGAATCGGCCGAAGAAGGTCCTACGGATTTCCTGCCCGAAAATCTTCCCGGGATCTCCCTCGAGGCCGGGCTGAAGAGAGTCGGGGGGGATCGGGCCCTGTACGGGAAGCTCCTTGCCCGGTTCCGACGCAGCCAGGCCGACACCCCGGACAAAGTCCGCACCGCCCTCGAACAGGAAGAGACGCGGACGGCATTGGGACTTCTGCATACCCTGAAAGGGGTTGCCGGGACCCTGGGAGCCGAGGGTCTTGCCGTGGCCGCCTCGAGGCTGGAAGAAGCCGTGAACGCGGGACATCCCGGGGACATCGATCCTTGTCTTCGAACCCTGGCCGAGAGATTCCAGGAAGTTTTCGAAGGCCTCGAGGAATGGGAAGGAGCGGAGTCCCGAACGCAACCTCCCATCCGCCCGGCGACGGAGGATTCCATGGACAGAGACCGGGTCCGGAGGCTCGTGGAGGAAACGGGTCGACTCTTGGAAACGGACCTTCCCGAGGCCATCCTTCGCTTCGAGTCCTTGAAGGACCACCTCCCCCGGTCTTCTTTCGAGGAAGAGATCAAGGGTCTCGAAAGTTCCCTCGAAGGGTTCGATACGGACGCCGCCCTGGGCTTTCTTGCCGTCATCGCCGCCGGGTTGGACCGGCCCCGGGAGGGAGAATAAGAAATGGCGGAGGGTTCCCCCAAGCCCAAAGTGCTGGTCGTGGACGACACCCCGGAAAACATCCAGGTGCTCATGGGCACCCTCAGGGGAGACTATGCCGTGGTGGCGGCCACCAACGGCGAAAAGGCACTGCGGCTTGCCGCCGCGCAACCCCCCCCGGATGTCATTCTCCTGGACATCATGATGCCGGGCATGGACGGCTTCGAAGTCTGCCGAAGGCTCAAAGCCGTGCCGGAAACCCGGGACATTCCCGTTCTTTTTCTTTCCGCCCTCGACGAGGTTTCCCACAAAATCAGAGGGTTTTCCATCGGGGCCGTGGACTACATTTCCAAGCCTTTCCAGCCGGAAGAAGTCCATGTGCGGGTCAACACCCACCTGACCATCAACCGCTTGAGGCGAAGGCTGGAAGAGAAACGCAGGGAGCTCGAGGTCTACAATGAGAGTCTCGAGGAGCGTGTGCGGGCCAGGACCGCGGAACTGGCGGCCCTCAACGAGGTTTATGAGCGCTTTGTTCCCCGGGAGTTCATCGACCTCCTGAAAAAAAGCAGCATCCTGGAGGTCCGACTGGGAGACCAGGTGAAACAGCGCATTACGGTGATGTTTGCCGACATCCACGGCTGGACCGGCCTGCTGGAACGGATGAGCCCCCCGGATGCCTTTCGTTTCTTCAACGACTATCTGAGCAGGGTCTCACCGGAGATCAAGGCCTGCCGAGGTTTTATCGACCAGTACTACGGCGACGGCATCATGGCGCTTTTCCCCGGTCCCCCGGACGATGCCGTGCGGGCCGCCGTATCCATGCAGACGGCGGTTTTCGAGTACAACCGGGCACGAGAACAAGACGGTTTGGAGCCCATCCAGGTGGGGATCGGCCTTCATTTTGCCGATCTCATGCTGGGAATCATCGGGAACCGGGACCGCATGCAGGGGGCCGTGGTCGGGGACGACGTGAACCTGGCTTCCCGCATCGAGGGGATGACCCGGATGCACGGGGCTCGAATCGCCCTCAGTGAACAGACCCTCCTGCAGATCCAGGACCCGACCCGGTTCAAGCACCGCTGGATCGATAAGGTCCGGGTCAAGGGAAGGCGGGAGCCCGTCACGGTCTACGAGGTGTTCGAGGGAGACCCGCCCCCCGAGGCCCGGCTCAAGGAATCCACCCGGACCCAGTTCGAAGCGGGATTGCGGCTCTACTACGGGAGAAAATTTTCCCCGGCGAGCGTCCAGTTCAATGGAGTACTCGAAAAGAATCCCGAGGACCTTGCCTCGAGGATCTATCTCGAACGCTGTGCCCGCTACATGGTGAACGCTCCCCCCGACGACTGGACGGGGGTCGAGTCCCTCGAAGAAAAGTGAGGATTCGGCCGATCCCCTCTGATGAGCGGACCGCGAACGATCCGCTTGTCTCGGCGGTCGAGCCGCTGCCCTTCACGCCCCTTCGGGCGTCCCTCGCGCTCCGCGCCCATCAAAGGCGTTCGAGCAGGCCCGGCCCTGCGGGCGGCTTCGCTCCCCTTGGTCGATCGGCGCCCAATATTGCCGGCGAAATCTCCGCCCCCGACCGACGTCGGCTCAAAAGCGGCGTTCGGGTCCTACTCCCCGTCCTTTTTCACCGCATCGAGCAGCTCCTGGAAGGACGCCTCCTTCTCCCGGTCCACGGACGTCACGAGGATTTTCCCGCCGAACCCCCGGAATTCCTCCCCGATATGGTCCGCATCGGCCTCCCGCACCAGGCAAAAGAGGGCGGAACATCCCGGCTGGAATTTGGCGGCCAACTGCTGCACGAACCCGTCATCGATCCCGGCGTCGCCCATGGATGCCGATACCCCGCCGGTAACCGCTCCGAAGAGGACCCCCAGCAGTGGATTCATTAGAATGGCCCCCACGATGACGCCCGTGATGCTGCCCACGGCAAGGCTTCTTCCCACGAGTTTGTGCATGGGGTGATACCGGGTGCTCCCGTCTTCCCCTTTCACCACGACCACGGCGTCGTCCAGCACCAGGAACCCCTCCTTTTGGAGCTTCAGGAGCTTTGAACGGGCCTCTTCGGCCTTTCGGGCGTCCTGGAACACCAATACCGTCAGGGTGCTGGTGTACTGGTCTCGAAGCTGGGCCCTCAGCAGTTCGGGAGATACCCATTCCTCGAAGCTGTCGGCAACGGCCCGGGAAACCCCCCGGGAATCCACCGAAAGAACCTTCCCGTCCCGGGCGTCCAGGACGAAAAACTGGTCGATGTCTTCGTACATGTGGTTGACGATGATCTGTTTGAGGCCCCCGTACCCCATCACCACGTACGATTTGGGGAAATTGGGCAAAGCGGATCGGAACGCCAACGTGGTGCCGATGACGAACTCTTCGTTCCCGAGGCCCGCAACCCAGCTTTCCCCCCGCATGGGGTCTTCGGGGAGCCTCCGGCCGTATTCCTCCATGAACCGGGCATAATCGTCGGGAATTCGAACCCCCAGTTCCCGCGCGGCATAGGCCTTAAAACTCGTTTCCATGGAGCGCCTCCCGGTAGTCCCGTCCCGGCCTGATCTGCGCCGGGGATCGAGGGGTAGGATGAGCGGGGCGCTGCAGCTTTCTCATTTTTCAGCCCCGGGGTTCGAAACCGGCTTGGTCTTCCAGATTTTTTGGCAATAGTCCCGTATGGAACGGTCCGAAGAGAAGCGTCCCATTCGAGCCACGTTGAGGATCGACTTTCGGGTCCATTCTTCCGGGTCCCGGTAGGAGATTCCCACCCGGTCCCGGCAGTCCGCGTACGACTGAAAATCGGCCAGGAGCAGGTAAGGTTCGCTGTGGAACAGGGTCTCCGCCAGGGGCTTGAAAAGATTCTTGTCGCCGGGCGACAGGAATCCGCCCCCGATTTGATCCAGTACCTCCTGCAAGTCCGGGTTGGAGCCGAGATATTCCCAGGGTCGATATCCTCGGTCCCTCAGGGCGTTTGCTTCCTCCACCGTGAGGCCGAAAAGAAAGAAGTTCTCTTCTCCCACGGCTTCCCGGATTTCCACGTTCGCCCCGTCCAGGGTCCCGATGGTGAGTGCTCCGTTCAGGGAGAATTTCATGTTTCCCGTTCCCGAGGCTTCCTTGCCGGCGGTGGAGATCTGTTCGGAGAGATCGGCCGCAGGATAGATCCACTGGCTGTTCTTCACGTTGAAGTCGGGGAAGAAGACCACCTTCAGTCGATCCCCCACGTCCGGGTCGTTGTTGACCACCTCGCCCACCGCATGGATCAGCTTGATGATGAGCTTGGCCATGAAATACCCCGGTGCGGCTTTGCCCCCGAAAAGGAAGGTGCACGGAGTGACTTCCAGGGCGGGGTTTCGTTTGATGCGATTGTAGAGAGCAAGAATGTGAAGGACGTTGAGGTGCTGCCGCTTGTACTCGTGGATTCGTTTCACCTGGATGTCGTAAAGGGAGTCGGGACTTACCTCGATGCCGGTTCTCTCCTTGACTACGGCGGCGAGTTGCACCTTGTTCCGGTGCTTGACCTTCCTCCATTCGTCCCGAAACTCCGGATCGTCCGCCCAGGGTTCCAGCTTTTGAAGCTCTTGCTCGAGGCGGCGAATCCATCCGTCGCCGATTCGACGACTGATCAGCCGGGCAAGGGGCTGGTTGTACAAAAGCATCCAGCGCCGGGGAGTGACCCCGTTGGTCACGTTGGTAAACTTTTCCGGGGAAAGCTCGTAGAAGTCCTTCAAGACCGTGCTCTTGAGAAGCTCGGAATGGAGGGCGGCCACTCCGTTGACAGTGTGGCTTCCGACCGTGGCCAGGTGGGCCATGCGCACGTACTTGCCCCCGCCCTCT
>JARKQW010000485.1 GCA_029974695.1 Syntrophobacteraceae bacterium
CCGCATCGGCCCTTCGGTGCTCTGCGCGCTCGTAGGCTTGAATGATATCTTGAACGAGTCGGTGGCGCACCACGTCGCGATTGGTGAAAAACACGAACTGAATTCCCTGGATCTCCTTCAACAATTGGATGGCTTCCACTAGGCCCGAAGGCTTGTTTTCGGGAAGATCGATCTGGGTGATGTCCCCGGTGATCACCGCCTTGGAATTATGTCCCAGCCGGGTGAGAAACATTTTCATCTGTTCCGTGGTGGTGTTTTGGGCTTCGTCCAGAATGACGAAAGAATCATTGAGGGTGCGTCCCCGCATGAACGCCAAGGGAGCCACCTCGATGGCGCCCCGCTGGAGAAGGGCGGACGCCTTCTCGAAGTCCATCATGTCGTGAAGGGCGTCGTAAAGCGGACGCAGGTAGGGGTTTACCTTTTCGGCCAGGTCCCCCGGGAGAAACCCCAGTTTCTCCCCCGCTTCCACGGCGGGCCGCACCAGGACGATTCGTCGCACCTGCTCCTTGGTCATGGCCGCCACCGCCATGGCCATGGCCAGGTAGGTTTTCCCGGTCCCGGCAGGGCCGATGCCGAAGACAATGTCGTAGTGGCGGATGGCTTCGATATATTCCTTTTGTTTCAGGCTCTTGGGCGTAATGGTTCGCTTGTTGGAAGCAATGAACACCTGGTCCAGAAAGATGTCTCTCAACTTTCGATGGATATTCTCCTTGAGGATCCCGACGGCATAAAGGATATCGCTTCCGTACAGGGGGTATCCGCGCTGGATCAGGTCCGCCAGCTCCTGGATCAGCCGGTGGGCCAGTTCCACCTGGGGCGGGTCCCCGACCAGGGTAAACTGATTGCCCCGGAGATGAACCTGGATCTGCAACTGCTTTTCCATGGTCTTGAGATGGCGGTTCTGATCCCCCGCCAAATGCTGGACCAGGCGGTTGTCCTCGAAGGACAGCTGCACGCTGCTTGCCTGCAAAGAATTGTTCGTGGCAGCCTCGACCAATGCCTGTTGCCCTCAACCATCAAACCAAAGGGGTTTTCCGCGATGTCCATCGCGGTGAGTGCGCAACAATATCATGTGCCCGGGGCAGAGACAACTGTTTCCAGTTTCGCTCAGGCCCGGCTCCGCCCGCGCCTCAACCGGTCCCCCAAAAGGACTAGGAAGAAGCACACGGCGGCAACCAGGATGATAGTGGCGCCGGAAGTCAGGTTGTAAGCATAGGAAATCCCCAGCCCGGTCAGCGTGAACAGGCAGTTGAGAACCACCGAGAAGACCATCATGGATCGAAGGGAGCCGCAGTAGCGCTCGGCGATGTAGGGAGGAATGGTCAAGAGGGCAATCACCAGGATCAACCCCACCACCCGGATGACCATCACCACGGACAGGGCCATCATGGCCAGGAGCAGGAAGTACAGCCCTTTGACGGGAACCCCCACCGCAAGGGAGAATTCTTCGTCGAAGGACAATGCCAGGAAATCATTGTAGAAAAAAGAGACCAGCCCGATGACCGCAAGGTCCACGGCCCCCATCAGCAGCAGGTCCGAGGTCGGCACCGTGAGGATGCTCCCGAAAAGATAGCTCATCAGGTCCACGTTATAGCCCGACGTCAGATCGATGAGGATGATTCCCAGGGCCATTCCCACCGCCCACAGAACCCCGATGATGGTGTCGGCCCGCTGCTTGTTCCGGATGGTGACCAAGGCCATGAGGAAGGAAATCATCAGGGAAAACCCGGCCGCTCCCAACAGGGGGGAAAATCCGAAAAAAAAGGCCATTCCCACCCCTCCGTAGGCGGCATGGGCAATCCCTCCCGAGATGAACACAATTCGGTTGACGACCACCAGGGTTCCGATCAGTCCGCACGCGATGCCGGCAAGCAGACCGGCCAGAAGTGCGTTTTGCATGAATTCGAACTGGAGCACCTCGATCATGTCAGTGGTCCTCGTGCTTTCGCAGGACCCGGTGGGGCAGCCCGTGGGCGATCAGCTCCACCGGGCAATGATAGGCCTTCTCGATCATCTCCGAGGTGATCTCCGCCGCATCGTGGTGATACAGGGTCTGGCTCAAACAGGCTACCGATTTGATATAGCTTGATAAAACGCTCAAGTCATGGCTTACGACCACGACGGTCATGGATTCATTGAGCTCCTTGAGAAAGTCGTAGAGTTCGGTCTGGAATTCCTTGTCCGTGCTCGCCGTAGGCTCGTCCATGAACAGGATGTCCGGCTGAGCCGTCAGTGCCCGGGCGATGTACACCCGCTGCCGTTGCCCGCCCGAGAGCTTTCCAATGGGCCTGTCCCGGTACTCCCACATGCCGACCCTTTCCAGGGAGCTTTGGGCCACGGACCGATCCGCCGTCGAGTACCTGCGGGAACGGCCCGGCTGACCCAGCCGCCCCATGAGGGTCACGTCCAAAACCGAGATGGGAAAGCCCTTGTTGACGCTTGTGTCCTGGGGAACATAGCCGATACGGTCGGCAATCTTTCCCGGTTCCTTCCCGTAGATGCGGATGGTGCCCCGCGACGGGGTGAGGATTCCCAGGAGAAGCTTGAGAAACGTGGTCTTGCCGCTCCCGTTGGGACCCAGGATCGCCAGAAAATCCCCGTGCTCGATTCGCAGGTTTACACCCCGCAGCACAAGGTTTCCGTCGTAGGAAAACCACAGGTCGTCGACTTCGATGGCGAAAGCGCCTGCAATCATTGGTTCGGTCCTTCTCTTTGGATCGAACCCGGCCCCCGGGGCAACGGGTTCGAGTGCCCGAAAACCTCCGAGGAGGAATTCGTTCCTCAACGGTTTTCCAAGCGAAGCCCCTCCCACGACCGGGGAGAAGCCTTCGGAATTCCACGGCAATTTCGGGAAGCCCCGGGACCCCGAATTCCAGGGTCGTGAAACCCGCCGGTTGCTCCGTTCCGACTCAATTCCCGAGAGAGGGCATGTTGCGGAGCACGAGGTTGGTTTCGGGCAGAGATCGATCCGGGAAGGATTCTTTTTGCCTGAAGGGACGGGGGCCTCCCACATTCCAAAAAAACCCGCACCGGAAGAATAGTTTACAAACACTCGGAATGCAACTATCTGTATCCATGGAAACGCTTTGCTTGGCCGGAAACGGCTGCCGAAACTTCCCGGACGGTGAAACGGGTGGGAGGAAACAAACCCATTGCCCAATGATTTGAAGAAAACCTATCCCCGGATTCGGGAATCCATGCTCCGCTGGTTCCGGGACAATCGGCGGGACCTGCCGTGGCGCAGGTCTTACGATCCCTACCGGGTTTGGATCTCGGAGATCATGCTGCAACAAACCCGGGTTCAGACCGTGCTGCCGTACTATGAGCGATGGATGGAACGCTTCCCCCACGTACGTTCCGTGGCCCTGGCACCCGAAGAGGACCTTCTCCGGTGCTGGGAGGGCCTCGGGTACTACTCTCGAGCCCGAAACGTTCACAGGACCTCGAAGATCCTGGTGGAGGCCTACGGCGGGGAATTCCCCCGGGACTATGATTCCGTGCGACGTCTTCCGGGGATTGGAGCCTACACGGCAGGGGCTCTCATGAGCATTGCCTTCAACGAAGATTTCCCCGTGGTGGACGGAAACGTGAAACGGGTCTTCCACCGGGTTTTCAACCTTGGAAACGGCCGGGGAGCCCACGAATCCGATCGGACATACTGGGCCCTTGCGGCGGAGCTCCTTCCCCGGGGGCAGGCGCGGGATTTCAACCAGGCACTCATGGAACTGGGAGCCCTGGTGTGCCTTCCCTCCAATCCTTCCTGTCCGCGGTGTCCCCTCGAGGGGTTCTGTGCCTCCCTGGGGGCGGGCGCGGTGCACGAAAAGCCCCCGAGGACCCGCAAGAAGACCTCCGCCATCGAGGTTTCCGTGGGACTGCTGTTTCGTGGGGAAGAAGTGTTTATCCAGAAAAGGCCTCCCGAGGGGCTCATGCCCAACCTGTGGGAGTTCCCCGGAGGCAAGATCCGGGACGATGAGACCCCCGAAGAGGCCCTGGTGCGGGAGTTTCGGGAAGAATTGAATCTGGGGGTCCGCTGCTTGGACCCGGTGGCCGTCATTCGGCATGCGTACACGTCCTTTCGGGTGATTCTCCATGCCTATCGCTGCGCGCTTCGGGAGGGTGGGCAAGAGCCGGTGCTCAGGGCCGCCGTGGAAGCTCGCTGGGTCGGGCTTCCCCAATTGGACGACTACGCGTTTCCCGCTGCCAATCGAAAACTGATCGAAATCCTCGTGGGCCGACGTCACCCCGACGGGCGGTCCCGGGGAAAGGAAGCCTGATATGTCGAATCTTTCGTCCCTTGCGGGTTTCGTAGTGGCGGGGATGCTGCTTTCCCTGCTTTTGGGCTGTGCGGGGCGAGACCTTCGACCCGGGCAGGCGGAAACGGCCGGAGGACCCATCAGGCCGGGGGACATCGTCGAGGCTCGAAGCGGAATGCGCATTTCCGCGGAATCCCTTTCGGACAGGCTCGCCCAAGTGCAGATCGTCTACGGGGGAGAGACCCACACCAGCCCGGCGGACCACCGGGTGCAGCTCGAGATCCTTCGAAGTCTCCATGCAAAGAATCCCCGGTTGGTCCTGGCCATGGAAATGTTTCCCCGGGAGGTCCAGCCCGTGTTGGATCGCTTTTCCCGGGGCCTGATCGCCCTCGAGGATTTTCCCGGGGAAGTGGGATGGGAAACCGTGTGGGGGTTTCCGTTTCCTCTGTATCGAGATCTCCTGGAATTTGCCCAGCACCATGGGCTCCAAGTCCTCGGGTTGAATGCCCCGCACGCCGTGGTGCAAAAGGTGGCAAGGTGCGGTCTGGCGTCTCTCTCCCCCGAGGAACGAGCCCGCATCGCCCGGGAATTCCGCCCGGAAAACCCCCGACACCGGGAATACGTCCGCAAGGAATTCGATGATCACGTGAAGGAAACCATCAAGGACTTCCAGACCTTCTACGAGGCTCAGCTCACGTGGGAGGAGACCATGGCGGAAACCCTGGCGGATCACCTGCGCTCAGCACCCCCGGGAGAACAGGTGGTGGTGATCGTGGGGCGAGGACACCTTCACTACAAGTTGGGAATTCCCCGCCTGGTGGCGGAACGGCTTGCCCATTCGTTCAAGACGGTGATTCCCCTTCCCGTGGACCATGCGGAAGGTTCGTCGGACCGGGAGCTGGGGGATTACTACTGGATTACCGAAAAAACGGAGCCCGCTCATCGGGGCCGGTTGGGGATCCTGATTCGTCCCGACTCGTCCGGGGAAGGAGTCGAGGTCGTCTCGGTCATCGCGGAAAGCCCGGCGGCGAAGGCCGGTTTCAGGAAGGGAGACATCATCGTCGGGGTCAACGACGTCGTCGTCAAGACGCCCCAGGACCTCCATCGAGCCATGGCTCATAAAGGAAAGATCCACGCCGTCTCGGTCAAGAGAAACGGCGGGGAGGAAACGATGGTGGTGGATCTGTCTCCTTGAACCTTTCGGGAAAGCCCGGTCACAAGGGGAGCCGGTGCGATGCCCGGAGGCCGATGGCGTGCAAAGATCGCAAAAGACCCGATCCCCGGGGTCCCGGGAACGGGAACGCAGTAGTACGGATGGACGGCGACGGCAGAGTGTAGTCAATTCTACCAAGGGAACCATGGGAACAAAGGAGCGGGATCATGGCGACGGTAATGCCCGAAGGGGAAGCAATCAGGAAAGCCATCAAGT
>JARKQW010000504.1 GCA_029974695.1 Syntrophobacteraceae bacterium
TCCTTTCCACGTTGCATCCAAGAGCTCCATCGGCTCCCGGTTCCTGGATTCCGGTTCATTGTGCCACCTCCATGGTTGATCTTTTCTTCGTGTGGTGCTCCGTCCCGGGAAGCTCTCCTCACCGGGACGAAATTCCGACTCCCGATGCTCTTTGCCTGAAAACATAAGGGAGGAAAATTAAGGGGAGATTAACGCCGGATTAGAATTTTCTCATGGAGGGACGAGAGGGGAGCCGTCGGCGGTCGATGGTCGCCCGCTTCCCATTCGTCTTTCAAACCGGGAGGAAAACCTTGAAGGTGCTTCCGCGGCCGGGGTGACCGAGGACTTCCACCTTGCCGCCGTGGGCCTGGGCAATGGACTGAACGATGCTCAGCCCCAATCCCACCCCCTTTTCCCCCAGGTTGCGCGCCTGGGTGGTCCGGTAGAAAGGCTGGAAGATCTTTTCCCGTTCCCGGGGATCGATGCCGATTCCCGTGTCCGAAATCTCCGTCACCGCCCAGTTGCCGTTGCGGGCAAGGGACAGGGTAACGGTTCCCCCGGCGGGGGTGTACTTGAGGCCGTTTTCCAGGAGGTTGGCAAAAAGCTGTTGCAGCCGGGCGGCATCCCCGGGGATCGTCAGCGGCTCGATGAACCCGGAAACCAGCTCGACGGATCGGCCATGGGCCAGAACACCCAGGCGCTGCAACTCCCCCTCGAGGAGTCGGGCCAGGTCCACCGGCCGGGTGTCCATGCGCAGGACCCCGGCCTGGGCTCGGGAAACAGTGAGGAGTCCGTCCACCAGGCGCGCGATGCGATCGATCTCCTCGAGGGCGCTCTCGAGGGTTGCCACGTATTCTTCCGCCGATCGGGGCGCTCTCAAGGCCACCTCGACTTCTCCCTTGAGTATGGTGAGGGGCGTCTGGAGCTCGTGGGAGGCGTCGGCGCTGAATTGGCGAATCTGTCGGAACGAAGCGTCGAGCCGCTTGAGCATGTCGTTCAGGGTGGCGGCCAGCCGGTCGAGCTCGTCTCCCGTCCCCGTTTGCTCCAGTTGCTCGGTGAGGTGTTCGGCGGAAATGTGACGGGCCGCCTCGGTCATCCGGTCCACGGGGCTGAGGGCCCGGCGGGCCAGCAGCCGGCCGCCCCCGGCGGCCAGCAGCAGCCCCAAAGGCAGGAGCCCCGCCATGATCAGCATGAAACGGAACCGGGTTTCCCGGAGACCCTGGAGGGAAGTTCCCACCTGGATGAGCCCGGCCACGCGGCCCCCTTCCGTGCGGGGCAGGGTGAGAAGGCGGATGGGACAGCTTTCCAGGCCTTCGATGGTCTCGTAGGTCGGGAGACCCATGGAGGCGTTTTCCAGGGCCCGGGAGCTGAGGGGCAGACGGGGACGGCGGGCGGGGGGCTCTCTCGGGTCCCTTCGACCCGAGGGATCCAGGAACTGAAGATACGGATCCCACGGAGAAAAGCCGAAAAAGCGGCGAAAGACCTCGTCCACTTCCGAGGGGACCAGCCCGGCGGCTCCGCCCCGGGATTTCTCCGTCAGGGCCTGGGCCACCCCGTTCAGGGAGGCGTCGATCTGCCGGGACAGGCTGTAAGACAGGAGCCCATAGGCGGCCGCGCCCAGGACGAGAAGGGCGGCCGTGAAGGTCAGAGCGTACCAGAAAGTCAGGCGGGCTCGAATGGAACGAACGGGCATCCGTCACTCCGGCTTCAGCATGTACCCGACGCCCCGCACGGTATGGAGCAGCTTGGGCTCTCCCGGCAGGTCGATCTTCTTCCGAAGGTAGTTCACGTAGACATCGATGACGTTGGTGGTGGTGTCGAAATCATAGTCCCAAACATGTTCGGCGATCATGGTCCGGGTGAGGAC
>JARKQW010000001.1 GCA_029974695.1 Syntrophobacteraceae bacterium
ACCTTCCTGCGGCACTCTATGAGGCATAAAATAGAGAATGCTTCTCCGATTCAGCTCTCAATTTGTCAAAGAACGAGTTCTCAAAAAAATCCACCCGGGAAAGAGGGGTTGAGCTCACCCCGCTAATTCAACATCCTGCTAAGGGAACAGGCCTCCTTGTCCTCCGTCGCTGCAGACGGCTCCTTCGTTGAATCAGGACTTGCTGTGACCGGGAAGCTCGAAACTCGTGCAGCTCTTCCCCGGACCGCAACTCTTGGTCACGGCCGTGGGCTGGGCGCCCTTGCCGCCGCCGGATCCCACGACATAGCTCACACGGCTCAATACCCGCTCCAGTTCCTCTCCGCCGCACTTTTCGCAGCGCATCTCCGTTTCGTCCGACGAACCGGAAACCAGGAATTCACGGACCTCTCCGCACTGGGTGCAGCGGAATTCGTATATCGGCATGTTGTCCCCTTTCGGACCATTGAGAGTGAATCGCAAATTTGCAGGGGTTTTCTAACAAATGGTGCCCGACCTGTCAATGTTGGGTGCCGAGCTCGAGCCATCCCGGGATTGGTCAATCGGAGGAAATTGTGTTTTAATGATCACTCCCATGGAGAAAGGAGTAGGAATCCCTATGAAAGAACGTCAGGCCCTGGCACCGGACGATGTCCCGGACAATCCGGCATTTTGGGACTGGGAGCAATTGCACCGACAATGGCTGAACCGGATCCAGGCCATCCTCAAAGGCTCCGATTCCCGAGTTCCCCCCACGAGGGTTCGCCACCAGGTGGAACAAACGGTTGCCTACCGGGAGATCGTGGATCGATGGCCGGAGTCTTCCCCATCGGACCGACTCCGTGCCTGGAAAACCCTTCTGGTTTTGACGGAAGAAAGTTCCACCCGGGTGCTGCCCGTCTGCGTCCAATGTGGTGAATGCTGCAGGAAAAGCAGCCCGTCTCTCTATCTGCAGGACCTGGATCTGCTGCGGGAAGGCAAGATCCCCTGGGATAAGCTGTACACCATTCGTCGAGGCGAACCCGTGCGTTCGCCGGACCGGGACCGGCTGTTTCATCTCCTCGATGAACGGGTGAAGATCCAAGAAAAAACGGGAAGCGGAGAATGCGTCTTCCTGGACTCGATCCATAGTCTTTGCACCATCTACCCGGACCGTCCTCTTCAATGCCGGGCCCAGGTCTGTTGGGACCCCGACGTCGCCGCTCAATTCGCCAACGAGCCCTACTTGACGAGAAGAGACCTGTTTCAAGGAGTCGAAATCCTTGCGGACATCTTGGCCGAACATGACCGGCGATGCGGGTACGAGAAGCTGCGGGCTGCCTTTCAGCGACTGGGAGAGAGCAAGGGGGATACGATTGAGGAAGTCCTTGACCTGCTGGGATATGAAAGCCACTTTCGGGAGTTTTTCTCGGAAAAGCTGTCCATTCCGCCCACCATGCTCCCGCTGGTCTTTGGAAGGAGCTTCGGGGACCTGGTGGTTCATTTTGGCTTTCGGGTTCGGGAAGACACGGACGGAAGCCGAATTCTGCTTCCGGACCCTTGACCCCCGGGACCCGGGCGACCCTGCCGGGCGCACAAAAAAATAAGCTAACCGGAGGGGCTAGGGCCGGTTAGCTTTTGAGGAGGAAAGAGTTGGTTTCTTTCACAAAGCACGGAGTTGCAAGAAAAGTACCAACTTCGACTTGATTCGCCTCCGGTGTGGTCCGTCTTTGGGCGGCGCGGGATTCCGGCCCGATGGACCCCGGTTTCTCGGGAAAGAAACGAAGGCTTCGCGGGGAAATCCTGCCATAATCCCGCCATACTCACGCCATCCAATCCCGGAAGCCGGCGCAATTCACCGCCCGAGAAAGGGTTCATCGTATTCCTGTAATCTCCCGGAGTTCCTGTTAGAGAATTGTTGCTCTCCCGGCGAATTCTATTATACACTCCCATCAGCTTTGTCGAACCTGCTGAAATCCCAGTAGACCCGTTGGGACCTCCGGTCTTTTCATTCAGGGAGGCGAGACGCTTCCCGACGGGGGAGTCCGGCGGCGGTCCTCTGGGCAATCATATTTTTTGGAATCAGGCAAAAAAGTCTCATCCAATTCTTCGAATCTGCCGAATGAAGAAGAGATGAGGTATGAAGTTCCTTTCCGATTGATTTTCCAGCTTTTCTCGATCCTCCGGCTCCTGGACGCCGAACGGCCTTCAGGGTTTCTGTGGGATGTCTTGTGCAGGACGGACTCTAAAGAGAGACAGGCCCGGCGTCGTCCAGGAACAATCAGGATAGGTCTTGCAGGAGTGTAAGATGAAAAAGCTTCTCTTTGCCTTCATCGTCATGATTTGCCTCTTGTCTCCGATCCCCAGTTCAACCCTGGCCGACAGGTGCAGCGCTCCCGCCTTCGTTGCCGCTTCCGCCCCTCCTCTGGTGATGTTCGTCATGGAACGGGACCATCGGCTCTATTATGAGGCTTATAACGACGCCTCGGACCTGGACGAGGACGGGATGCTGGACGTGGGATACAAGCATTCCATCGACTATTTCGGCTACTTTGATTCGTACAAGTGCTACACCTACGTCTCAACCGGCACAAGGAGGTTCGTCCCCGCCCGGGTCACCCCAAACAAGTACTGCGGCGGGGCGGAAGAATGGAGCGGCAATTTCCTGAACTGGCTTTCCATGTCCCGCATGGACGTTTTGAGAAAGGTCCTGTACGGAGGGACTCGGGTCACCGATTCAAGCTCCGAGACGGTGCTCGAGGGGGTCTACATTCCCCAGGACGCCCACAGCTGGGGGAAGGAATACGCCGGTGCGGACACCCGGGACCTGACCCCCTGGGACCCCCCCACGTCCCCCAACCGCCATCTCTTTTGCATGACCAGCACCAGCGAAGGTTCTCCCCACCTCATCCGGGTAGCCCGAAACGATTCCCACCGCATCTGGGAGTGGGCGTCCACGGAAAGGGCGGTCTGCGGAGGACCCGACACCCCGGCCGGTTACCGGCAAGCCCCCGTGGCCACTCGCGGCGACATTCTGGATTATATCGTGCGGGTGCAGGTCTGCAACGGGAGTGTCGGCAACGAGCCCAATTGCAAAGAATACCCGGGAGGCGGGGGAGTGAGAAAGCCGACCGGCCTCCTTCAGATCTATGCCGAAGGAGACGGCACCAAGGTGTGCTCCAAGACGTGGAAATCGTGCAACACCGATTCCGGCTGCGGCGCCACCGAAGGCCTCTGCGTGGACAAAACCCAGATGTACCTGGGGTTGATCACCGGGTCCTATGTAAAGAATTTGAGTGGAGGGGTGCTCCGGAAGAACATCTGGGGAGTCCTGGACGAAATCAATGCACAGAGCGGGTCGTTCCAGAGTTCCGAAAACACCCAGGGAAACATCATCCTTACCCTCGACCGCATGAAGACGGTGGGATTCCGGTATTCCGATTACTCTTATCAAGGAACGGCGGGAGGCACCTGTGGCTGGATTACGGATCGGCCCATTAACGAAGGGGAATGCCGCATGTGGGGAAACCCCATCGGGGAAATGATGTATGAGGCCCTTCGCTATTTTACGGAGAAAACCAGCCCCACCGGCAACTTCACCTACAGCACCACCCAGGACGCAGGCCTCAGCCTCAGCAAACCCAGCTGGGGCATGCCCAAGGGCAGCAGCACCCTGACCCTCTACAACATTTTTCCGTCCTGCGCCAAAGGGTTCCTGCTGGTTCTCAGCGACGTCAACAACAGCTACGATTCGGACCAGGTTCCCGGCGCATACTCCACTTTCGCCGCATCCACCTTCACGGGAGATTTTCCCGGACTCGACGTGACCGCCCTTCTGAACGACATCGGGACCCGGGAGTCCATTCCCGGGGGAAACTACTTTGTCGGGCAGAGCCAAAGTGATTTTGATTTTATCTGCTCCTCCAAGTCGGTCTCGAACTTGAGCTCCATCCGGGGCCTTTGTCCCGAGGAACCCACCAAGCAGGGGCACTTTTCCCCGGCGGCCATGGCCTATTACGGCAAGTCCTTCATGACCATACAAACGGGCAAGCCCGACGTCACCACCCTGGCCGTGGCCATGTCCTCGGCGGTCCCCGATATCAAGGTCAAGGTGGGAGATCAATCCGTCCGAATTGCTCCGGTAGGCAAATCCGTAAGCGGCGATTACAACGTTTATACGAAATGCGCGGCCAACTGCACTCTTGTCCGGGACGTCAACGGACTCCACATCAGCAACTGCAATGCCAACGCCTATTGTCCCTCCAACCAGATCGTGGATTTTTACGTCGAGCAAATCACCTATGACGCGGACAAGAACCTGACCAACGCCACGTTCCGAGTCAATTTCGAGGACGTGGAACAGGGAGCGGACCATGACATGGACGCCATCGTCATGTATCAAGTCCAGCCCGTCGGCTCAAACCAGGTCCAGGTTACGGTCACATCCAGTTATGCAGCCGGGTCCATTGACCAGGTGCTGGGCTTCACCATCTCGGGAACCAGCGAAGACGGCCTTTATCTGGTGGTCAGGGACCGGGACATGTGCGGCAGCGGAACGGGAACGTGCAGCGACGCCAACACTCCCGCCGCCGTGGGCAACCTTCCCCTTGAGTGGACCAAAACGTTCACTGTGGTGGGAAACCCTGCCGGTTTGCTCAAAAACCCCCTCTGGTACGCGGCCAAGTACGGCGGTTTCTCCGACTCCAACGGGAATCGCATTCCCGACCTGACCCCTGAGTGGGATAAGGATGGAGACGGAGTTCCGGACAATTATTTCTTCGTGGACAACCCGTTGAAACTCTACGAACAGATGGAGCGGGCATTCATTGCCATCCTGAACCGGGGAGGCAGCGCCGGGGCCGTTGCCACGGTGACCCAACAGGTGGAAGGGGAGGACATCGTCATGCGGGGCGCATTCACTTCCTACGAGCTGGACCCGAACCACTTCGTCTGGAAGGGACACCTCGAGTCCTACTGGCCCTATGGCGGCTGTTCGGACTACCTGACCCAAAGCCGTTGTGAGGAACTGGTGGGGTGCAAATGGCAAGGTTCGTCCTGTACCGGGAGCCTGTATTCCTTCCAAAGAGAGGAGCGCCTGGGACAATTCTGCTTCGAGCACCACGACCACTGTTGGACGGCCGAGGACCACCTGCCGACCCCCAACAACCGAACCATCTACTCGATGATCAACGGCAGCCAGGTGGCCTTCACCAGCGCCAACGTGTGCACGGCGAGCGACTGGCTGAACCTCGCCGGGGATTCGCTTTTTTCCACGACCGATTGCGCCGACCTAGTGAGTTGGGTCCGAGGGACGGACACCTGGACCAAGGCCCGTGACCGGGATGACTGGATCCTGGGCGACATTGTCTTTTCAACGCCCGTGGTGGTGCAATCACCCTCCCTTGCCGCCGTGCCCAGTGCCGCCGTCGGCGATTGCGCCCAGACCGCCGGGCACCCGTGTTCGGGTGGTTGCGACTGCTCCTCGGACTGCGTCGAGACCTGCTACTATTGCTTCAGGGAATGCAACAAGACCCGCAAGAAGGTGGTCTATGTCGGCGGCAACGACGGGATGCTCCACGCCGTGGTGGCAGGCATATGGTACAGCGACCCGAACCCCAACGTCGACGGAGACGGGGACGGGGTAAAGGATGAAAGCCATTGGATCTACGATCCCAACGCCCCGAATTCCGAATGCGACGGGCAGGTCTGCACGGGAAAAGACCAGATCGGCAAAGAGCTCTGGGCTTACATCCCCAGCAATATCCTGTCGGAGCTGAAAGAACTGGCCCGTCCCACCTATGGGACCCAGGGGGGCTGCAAACACCGTTTTCTGTTGGATTTGTCTCCCCA
This sequence comes from Syntrophobacteraceae bacterium, assembly GCA_029974695.1. Taxonomy (GTDB): domain Bacteria; phylum Desulfobacterota; class Syntrophobacteria; order Syntrophobacterales; family Syntrophobacteraceae; genus JAGPLX01. The sequence continues at coordinate 5,827 of JARKQW010000001.1, forward strand.
GGCGTGGGAGGTCTACTTCGATCCCGACGGGAACGGTCGCAGGTGGCGCACCGTGCTTCTGGGCGGAGAGAGAGACGGTGGGGACATGCTCTTTGCCATCGACGTCACCGACCCGGATCAGCCGAAAATCCTTTGGGAATACCCCATCTTGAGGAACATGGTCCAGATCACCGCCAGCGGCAGCGATTACCTGGCGACCCTTCCTTTCCTGGACAAGACGGTATACGACCAGGTCAAAAACCTTCCGGCTTCCTGGTCCATCCCCTACGTCGGGAAGTTGAAGGTCCCAACCAACGTAAGCTTTCTGGCAGCCAATGCGATCCCATCCTGGACGGCGGGAACCCCGGCCTTGACCCTCAGCAACCGAGGGCCCAACGACCTTAGCGGGTGGGTGGCCATCATCGGCGACACTTCCCGGGTGTTCAACCAGGCCGAACTTCCCGGGACCCTCACGGCAGCCCAGAAAGACGCGGCCCTCAAACCCCACCTGTTGGCCATCGACATCGAAACAGGTGTGAATCTCTTTCAGTACTTGTGGCCCATGCTCCACGGGGCGTTGCCCGCGCAATGGCCCAAGACCGTCTCGGGGACCAATGTCGTCCCACATTCCATGACCTCGCCCGTGGTGTTGGACCTTTGGGACCGCACGGGCCACCTCAACCCCGACGGCTACCTGGACCATCTTTACCTGGGGGATTTGAACGGA
>JARKQW010000010.1 GCA_029974695.1 Syntrophobacteraceae bacterium
GATAGAGGGCCAGGGTAAGGTTCTTGAGCGCCACCTGTTCCATGTCCAACGTGATGGACCCGCCGGCCCTCATGACCCTGTGGACAATCGGGCGAAGCCGCCCCTTGGCCATGTGAACCGAGTGTTCGAAGGAGCAGGGATTCATCTGGGAGTACAGGGCGGAGGTCTTGATGGAGAGGTTGATCCTGGGGGAACGGCCCCAGTCCAGGTCCCCCCCGGAGGTCCCCAACGGCTTCCAGTCCTTTTGCACCCGGTCCAGGAGCTCAATCCATTCCAGGTAACGATGCACGTACTCCCCGGCTTCCGCCTCGGAAACCACCGCTTCCCCCAACAGGTCCACCGTGAAGGCAATCCCGTGGGAGCGCATCCGTTCCAAAACCCCCAGGACCTTTTTGGGGCTTTCCCCCACCATGAACTGCCCGGCCATGGTGGAGAGCACCCGGGCCACCCTGCCGGCAATCAATTTCCCGGTGGGTGTGGACGGGGAAGTGTACTCGAGGATCTTCCGGACGGGCCTGGGTAAATCAAGGCCGGGCCGGGAGAAGTATTCGTGAAGATGCCCGGCAATGGTTTCGGGTCGCGACAGGGAAGGAAAGACATCCACAAACCGGAACAACTCGGTCTTGAACGATTCGTTTTGCATGCACCACTCGAGCATCTTGGACGTCCAGTATGCTCGATGAAAAAAGGAAGGGGTTCCCTCGCCCATCATTTGATGCAGTCCGGTTCCAGTCTTGTGAATCCTCGTCTCCAGGTCCGTCTCCATCGTGACGCTCTCCCTTTGGTTGAATCAAACGGTTGCGTTGCACCCGATATGAATCCTCACGGGGTGCGCTTCTGTCTTTCGCGCCCGAGGCTTCGTTTCCAGCCGCTCTTGCCTTTCCCCTTCTTTTGGGGCTGTTTGGGTTCCCGGTCGAAATTGCCCCCCGCGGTCCCCAAGTCTCGAGGGGACAGGAGATAGGATCCCGGAGTGGCGGACAAGCCCGCCGAAACCTTCCCGGTTTTCTTTTTCTTTCCCGTCACCGCCTCGGTCCCATCCTCCCGGCGCAACAGGGGAAAATGAATGAACCGGGCAGGAATCGAGTTTGCCAGGTACAGCCCGTGGTCCGCCCGGTAAATCGGCACATGGGCCCTTGCGGCTTCATCGGTGATAATCTCCAGGACCACGGATTCGGGGTCCCGGCGGCGCCCAATGCGAAGGGCCGCCTGCCGGTCCGCGGTCAACGGAAGGTAGGGACGAGCGCCCGCCTCCAGGCCGTTTTCCCGGATACGTGGGAGCTGCCTTGGGCGGCAGGCAAAATAGAGCCTCCGGGGCAGGAGATGTAACTCCAAAGGGTAGGGGGGGAGGGCCCTCGAGGCCTTCCACCGCAAGACGGAACCATCCAAATCGAAAGGCAGTTCGATCCCCAGATACCGGATCTCTCTCACATGGGATTCCCGAACAAACCGAAGGGCTTCATCCTCCTGCAGAGCCCAGTACAGTTCTTTCCACGGCATGGTCCCGTCGGGGTTCCAGAAAAGACCGAATTCGCCCGGGGCGGTTACCAGGATGTAAGTAAGGGTTTTTGCTAGCGTTTTTGGCGGAATTGCTGCCAATTCCTTGTCTCCTTTAGAAAAACTCCCGCGGGAGTGAACGATCACGAGGAGGAAAAAGCCGAGGAGGGCGGGATGGAAACCCCCCCGAGGATTCCGAGGATCGGGGGGATGACATCCCGGGCAATGTCGCTGCGGGACCCGCCGCCCAGGACCACCTCGAGACGCCCGGAACAAAGTTCCTCGGCCAGTTCTTTCATACGATCCGCGATGATCGTGTAACAGGTGCCGCTCAACCCCAGGTCTCCGTAGTCGCCGCGGTGGGTGTCGAAGCCGAAATACCAAAAAATGAGGTCCGGTCGAAACCGGCGAACCCGGGGCTCGAAGGCCGAAAGGGCGGCGTCGGCATAGAGGAAATCCACATCCGAAGACACTTCCCGATTCGAAAATCGGTCGTAGGGACTGGGAGCGGGGACGTCCACTTTGGTTCCGTCCCGGGATTCGTAGGTATCGTGGCAGACGCAGACATGAAGGACGTCGGGGTCCGCCTCCACAAGTTGGCGTGTGCCGTCGCCGTGATGGGCATCGGTGTCCAGGATCGCGAAACGGTGAAGCAGATCCAGGTCCCGGAGGTGTTGAACGGCCAACACGACGTCATTGAAGCAGCAAGAGCCCCCGAAGAAGGTTCGACCGGAATGATGCCCTCCGGCCCCGATGAAGGCGAAGGCGTTCCGGATCTCTCCCCGGGCGACGGTTTCGCCCGCCAGGACCACTCCGCCCGCGGACCGGCGGCCGGTCGAGCACAGGGGGTCCCTGTCGACCTCCCGGATGAGTTGGGCCGAGTGGACTCGGAGGAGGAGATCTTCGGGAACCATGGGGGATTCGAACAGCCGGAAACGGGGATCCCGGAGCAAGGGTTCGATGACCCTCGGGAAATGCCGGAGGCGCGAGCCCTGGGTAAGGTAGCTTCGTCGGCTGAAGCTGGGATGATAAAAAATGCCCGTGACATTAGTTAACATAACATATCTTATCGGACATTGTAGTGTACCCGGGTTTTTTTCCTTGACTTTGTTCATGCCATTCGGTAACTATTCCCTTCGCACGCGAGCGGGAATAACTCAGCGGTAGAGTGCAACCTTGCCAAGGTTGAAGTCGCGGGTTCAAATCCCGTTTCCCGCTCCACCCCTTTTCCCCCATCAAGAACCCTATCGCCCCCTGGCCAGCCTGTTCATGAAAAAAACGATCTCTTCCCATCTTGTTTCCCGAAACCCCGGAAGAAAACGGTCCGTCAAAGAGGCCCTCAAGCAACTCTACTCCCTTTTTCACTTCAAAGACCAGGTGCTCATCACCGTCGATCCCGACCCCGACGCCATCGGTTCGGCCCTGGCCCTCAAGAGACTCCTCTGGCACAAGGTCCAGAGTACCACCATCGGAATCATACGCCCCGTCCGAAGGCTCAACAACCGAACCATGGTCCGGCTCCTCAAGCTCCCTCTCACGCTCCTCAAGGAAAAACACCTGAGCCAATACGACAAGTTCCTCCTGGTGGACGGTCAGCCGTGCCACAATCCCTTTTTCGCCGAGATTTCCTACACCGCCGTCCTGGACCACCACCCCCTTACGGGATTCAAAGCCGAATTCACGGACATAAGGCCCGATTACGGAGCCACCTCCACCATTCTCACGGAATACCTCCGGGCCGCAGGGATCAAACCCTCCCAGACCCTGGCAACCACGCTGCTCTACGGCATCAAGACGGACACTCGAAGCTTCGAGCGGCATACCCGGGTCGAGGATATCGGGGCCTTTCGCTACCTGTACCCCCTCGCCAACCACAACGTCTTGCGAAAAATCGAGATCTCCGATCTTTCCCTCTCCGATCTCAAGTATTTCCATAAGGCCGTGGACCGGAAGCACGTGGTCCGAGACCGGATTTTCGTGCACATGGATGAGGTTCCCACGGCGGATCTCCTGGTCATCATCGGCGAGTTCTTCCTCAAAGTCCACGATATTTCCTGGAGCATCACTTCCGGCATTGTCCAAGACAACTTGGTAGTGGTCGTTCGCAACGACGGCTATCGAAAGGATGCAGGCAAAATCGTGCGAAGGGCCTTCGAATCCCTGGGCAGTGCCGGAGGCCACCAGGCCATGGCCCGGGCGGAGATTCCCTTGAAGGAGTTGACCCAGGTGTTGGAGAAGCGCACTTCCACCGCCATTGAGCGCTTCATCCGCCGGCGACTGTCTCCCTTTGCCTGAAGCCCCAGCCCACGGGATCATGACTCTCCAGCCCCGCAAGAAGGTCGAAATCTTCACGGACGGCGCGTGCTCGGGCAATCCCGGGCCGGGCGGCTGGGGAGCCATTCTGCGATACCGGGGCGTCGAGAAGGAAATCTCCGGGTACTCTCCGCACACTACCAACAATCGCATGGAGATGACCGCGGTCATCGAGGCCCTTCGAGCCCTCAAGGAACCGTGCCGGGTGGTCCTTTACACCGACTCTCGGTACCTGCGGGACGGAATCACCCGGTGGATCGGCCGGTGGAAGCAAAACGGATGGAAAACGAGCGAAAAGGACCCTGTAAAAAACAAAGACCTCTGGGAAGCGCTGGAAGCCCTTACCCAGAGGCACGAGATTCATTGGAACTGGATCAAAGGCCATGCCGGTCACCTCGAAAACGAACGATGCGACCGGCTGGCTCGAGAGGCAATGGAGAAGGGTCCGGTCAAGCCACCTTCGCAAGCTTGACGGCACACACCTTGTACTCGGGGATCTTGGCGACGGGATCCAGGGCCGCGTTGGTCAGGGTATTGGCGGCGCTCTCCGCAAAATGGAACGGCATGAACACCACCCCTTTTCCGATCCGGTCGGTAATCTGCACCCGGGAAAAGACGCTGCCTCGGCGGCTGGCAACCTCGACGACGTCTCCCTCCCGTAGGCTCATCCGCTTGGCATCTTCCGGATGCACCTCGGTGACGGACTCAGGCATCTCCTGATCGAGGTGTGACGACCGGCGAGTCATGGTCCCCGTGTGATAGTGGACATAAGCCCGGCCCGTGGTGAACCAGAAGGGGTATTCCTCATCGGGTTCCTCGGCAGGGGGGCGATAGTCGATGGCGGCAAACAACCCCAGGCCTCGACTGAACTTGCCCGCATGCAGGTAGGCCGTGCCGGGGTGCTCCGTGGTCGGACAGGGCCAGCACAGCCCTTCGCCTTCCAGTCGAGGGTAGGTCATCCCCGCATACGACGGTGCAACCTTCCGGATTTCCTCGAAGATCTCCTCGGACGACTTGTAGTCCATGGGATATCCCAGGCGATTGGAAAGCTCCCGGATGATCTCCCAGTCGGCCTTGGCTTCCCCGGGGGGCTCCACGGCCTTCCTCACCAGCTGCACCCTCCTTTCGGAGTTGCTGAAGGTGCCGTCCTTTTCCGCGAAGGAGGCGGCGGGGAGCACCACGTGGGCCAGTTCCGTGGTGGGGGTGGGGAAAATATCCAGGACCACCAGGCATTCGGCGGCCTCGAGAGCATGCTTCACGTGGTGGATGTCCGGGTCGCTCACCATGGGATTTTCCCCCATGATGACCAGCCCCTTGATCTTTCCGTGTTGGATGCCGTCCATCATTTCCATGATGGTGAGGCCTACGTTGGAAGGGAGCTTCACGTTCCAGGCCTTTTCGAACTTCTCCCGGACCTCGGGAACCGTTACGGCCTGGTAGGCCGGATAGACGTTGGGCAGTCCGCCCATGTCGCAGGCTCCCTGGACGTTGTTCTGACCGCGCAGGGGATTGACGCCTGTGGACGGCCTTCCGATGTGACCGCAGAGCATGGACAGGTTTGCCAGGCTCCGGACATTGTCCACGCCGGTGGTGTGCTGGGTAATCCCCATGCAATAGACGATGGACCCGGCTTCGGCCTTGGCGTAATATTCCGCCATGCGGACGATGTCGTCCGCGGACACCCCGGTGATTTCCGCAGCCCTCTCGGGTGGGAATTTCTCGATCACCTGGGCGAACGCCTCGAAATTCTCCGTCCTCGACTCGACAAATGCCTGGTTCTGCCATCCGTTCTTGAGGATCACGTGCATCATGCCGTTAATCAACGCCACATCGCTTCCCAGCCGCTGCCGTACGTAGAGGTCGGCGAGACGCCCGATCTGGGTCTGTCTGGGATCGGCCACAATCAGCTTGGCTCCCTTGCTCTTGGCCCGGAAAATCCGGGTGGCCACAAGGGGATGACCGACGGTGGTATTGGAACCGATGATGAAAATGCAATCGGCGTCTTCGAGCTCCGCAAAGGAGTTGGTCATGGCTCCACTACCGAAGGAGGCGGCAAGACCTGCCACGGTGGAGGAGTGTCAGAGGCGGGCGCAGTGGTCCACGTTGTTCGTTCCGATCACGGCCCGGGCGAACTTTTGCATGAGGTAATTGTCCTCGTTGGTGCACTTGGCCGAGGTGAGGAACGCAATGCTGTCGGGCCCGTGGGCGTCACGGATCCTCTTGAGCTCCGATGCTGCATAATCCAGAGCGGTGTCCCAAGACGTTTCCCGGAGAGACCCGTCTTCCCGGAGAAGGGGTTTTGTGAGTCGTGTGGGGTGCTGTACAAATTCGTGGATGTACCACCCCTTGACACAGAGCTTTCCTTCGTTCACGGGGCTGGTTTTGGAAGGGAGGGTGTTGAGGATGCGGCCGTCGAGGACCTGGAGGTACATGCCGCATCCACACCCGCAATAGGTACAGGTGGTGAGAACCGACTCATAGTTCATAGGCGCATTTTCCTCTTGAGTGGCGGGGTTCCCCTATCAAACCGAACGCACGGACGAAGCGGGCTCCCGGCGTTCCTTCCGAGTTGTGCATCAGTTGCCTAGCACGGAATGGCCCAATGTTACATGATTTTATTGAGAAAATCAATGGACTGTGTGAAGGCGGGTCTCCGGGCCTACGGACCCCCGGCATGCGAGTATTGACGGACAAAAGCCTCGACAGCTTTCCTCTCTTGGGAATTTTTTCGCCGGGGAAGAACTCGACATGCTTGTTGGGGAATCCTTGTATGCCTTATAATTCAGCAGTGGAATGGAGAACGGAGACCATCTCCGTGGCCGAGCCCGTCGTCGCCGGGCTTTCCCAATGGGTGAATGTGAGCCGGAAATGAGGAGCCTGTGGACTCTCAAGCAACCGAAAGAAAAGGCCGCCCTGCCCTGCCCGCTCCTGTGTCCGGTGAGCCCCATTTCTTCGACATGTCCCTGTATCACGCTCGGATGGCCAAGTACCTGGACCCGTGCCGGGAAGAGAACGCGGTCTTTTTTGCGGCCTTGGAGTTTGGCCGGAAGCTTCACACGGGCCAGCGACGAAGGTCCGGGGCTCCTGATCGCAGCCATCCGTGCGCGGTGGCCGAGATCCTGGCGAGGGAGTTCCACTTCAGGGACGCCCATCTTCTGGCCTCGGCCCTCCTCCACGATGTGGTGGAGGACGTTCCTTCCATTACCATCGAGGATATTGAACGGGAATTCGGTCCCACCGTGGCCGAGCTCGTGGACGGATGCACCAAGCTGACCCGCAGCCACCTGGACCGTCCCACCCTCAGAGATCTCACTCACAGCAAGATCTTCCTCAGCGCCAGTCGTCGTCTGGGGGTCCTGATCATCAAGCTGGCCGATCGCCTGCACAATCTTCGGACGCTCCACTATCTGCCCCAAACCAAGCGGCAGCGCATCGCTCATGAAACCCTCGAGGTTTATGCGCCCATCGCAGCTCGGTTCAACCTCTTCTCCCTCAAGAGGGAACTCTACCACCTCGCCCTCTCCTTTCTCTATCCCCGAAAGAGTCGGAAAATCCTGCAGTACCTGAGGGAACTTCGGGGCTCTACGGACCTGCTGAACATCGAGAACACCTTGCAGCGGACTTTTTCGGCCCCCCCCTCCCCTCCCGCCGCCGTCCGGATGCGCACCAAAGGTCTGGGCAGCTACTACAATCCGTTGAAAAGGACTTTGGACCTGGGCAACACCGAGAACCACGTCGACTTTGTCCTTGTTCTCCAGACCGACAACGTCCTCGATTGTTATTGCGCCCTGGGACGGGTGAACACGACCTTCACCCCGATCCCCAGGACCGTGAGGGACTTCATTGCCAATCCCAAGAACAACGGGTACCGGAGCCTTCATGTGCGCATTCATGTGGGAGGTCAGAACTACCTCATCAAGATTCGAACCTCGGAAATGGATCACTGGTCCTCTCTGGGGATCCTGCACGAATGGGATACCGAAAAGGCGCTGAGCGACGAGCATTGGCAGGAAATCAGCGAACTGCTGCGCTCCATAGGAGAGTACGGAGGAGCGGGTCCCCAGCGCAAAGCCCTCATTCGGCTCTCGGAGGCCGAGGAGATCTTCGTCTACTCGCCCGACGGCGACATCTACTACTTGCCCAAGCGGAGCGTCGTTTTGGATTTCGCCTATCGGATTCATTCGGAACTGGGCGACTACTGCCAGGGAGCTTTGATCAACGGAGTGTGGGTCCCTTCAACCCATCCCCTAAAAGACGGAGACGTGGTCGAGATCGTCGTCTCTTCGGATCCCCTGGATCCGGACCTGCAGCTGGAATCCGTCTGCAAGACTCCCAAGGCGCGAGCGGCCGTCAACCGGCGCCTGCAGCAGAAAAGGCGTCGCTATGCCGAAAATGCTGGCCGCCAGATCCTGCATCAGGAATTGGAGCGCCACGGTTTTCCCCCGGATGCCCTGGATGAGGAGAAGCTCAGGCTGGTTTCGGAGGTCCTGAACCTCAAAGGTTCGACGGAGATCTACACGAAGATTGGCCAGGACCTCCTCTCTCCTCACCTGGTGCTTTATTACGAGGAGGGTTCGCGGGAATCCGACTCCGGCGGCGAAACCAATGTCTTGAGGGTCGAGGAACTGGACAAGGCGGTCCACAAGTTTGCCCGATGCTGCAACCCATTTCCCGGACAGAAGGATGTGATGGCCACACTGAGCGAGAGAGGCATCACCTTTCATCACAAGAGCTGTTCGGACTTGGTTCAACGCCACGGACTTCAGCCCCAGCAACTGGTGGAGGTCGAATGGGACGCAAGGAATCCCTGGCCTCACCCCTTGATCTTCCACCTGGTTGTGTTCCAGGAAGCCCCCATGTCCCTCCTTCAATCCCTCACAAGTCTACCCGGTTCCTTTGACATTCGGCTCGTGGAAAGCCTCGTGGACAAGCACGATTTGCCTTGTGTGCGCATGAGTGTTCAGCTGGGCGACTTTGCCGAGGCTCGGAGCCTTTTCGCGCTCCTTCCCGAAAAACGAGTTGCCATCGAGGATTACGAACGGGGGGAACCGCCGCGGAGCATCCGCACGAGCACCGAATCCCCGGCAGGTTGGCGCTAGAAAAGCCGACTCCTAAACCGGATTCTTCCTCCGACAGTGTCGGCAATGCAACGACAGGAAAGAAGACGTCACCCGGGGATTACCGCGCGTACGGATTGGGGCGGCAGCCGTGGGTGACCGTCGAAGGTAAGGAGGATGCTTGTTGGAACAGGGGTCGGCCGAACCCGGCAGTGCTTCTCCAGGGATTTGATTCGCGCAGGATACTGCTCCGGGAAAGGGGGAAAGATGTCGGGAAAAATCTGGATGACTACAGGGAACGTCTCTGGGAGCCGTTCTACAGTGTCCGGGCCAGGCCGATGAAAGAACCCGGACGGCGGACGTAAACCGCAGTCGACTTTAGTGGACTCGCTTGTCTTTCTGGAGCTGTCTCAACGCATCCGCTGCGAGGGCTTTGAGCTTCTCCCGGGTGATGCCGGCGACTTCCACCAGCAAGTATTGGATCCAGATCCCGCAAAAGAAGCTCAGCAGGCTCTCGTCATTGACAAAGACCTCGTTCTTGAGTTCCTCATCCTCCATGGCATCCACGGCCAAACCCAGGATTCCCGTTCGCAGGGCCCCTTCCCCCACCGATTGGACGGCTTTTTGGTAAAGCCTCTCCATCTCGCGGGTTTGAGAAACGAGTTGGATGGCCTGATCGCAGGCCTCGGTCAGCATGAGGCGATCCCGTTCCACTGCGGATTCTCCCTGGTCAACTCCATCTTGCTTTTTGGTCCAATTGATTTATTGTTAGACACCTATATCATTTTCGTCCCGGGTAGGAAAGCGCGTGGTGGATTGGAGATTGTTTGGAGAGTGCAGCTTCGAAACCGCAACAGGATACGAAATACACCCCGAAGAGGCGATGCGTGCCTCTTCTCTGTTTTTCCCTGTCGGTTCACGGAGATTGGATTCCCGGGGAAGGCACGACCCGCTGCTACGATACGGGGATGTCCCCCGAGGGAACCCTGTTGTTTAGAAAGGAGCCTTGATGAAAGTCAATAAGGTGTTGGCTGTTGCCGGGTCCGTCTGTTGTCTGTTGCTGGCTTCGTTGGCATTCGTGGGCTGGAGCAGTCCGGATGTCCAGGCGGCCCTTCCCAGCTTCGGGGCCCAGGGTCCCCCCTCGTTTGCCGACTTGTCGGAGCACGTGAAACACGCCGTGGTGAACATTTCGACGACCCAGGTGCTCAAAGAAAACCCCATGCAACCGTTTTTCAGCCCCCATTCCCCTTTTCGGGAGTTCTTCGGAGATGAATTCTTCAAGCGTTTCTTCGGGGATACGCCCCACGGAGAGATGAAAACCCAGGCCCTTGGTTCCGGGCTGATCATGGACGAGGAAGGCCTCATCCTCACCAACAACCACGTGGTCGAGAAAGCGGACGAGATCAAGATCAAGATCGAGAGCGGGAAAGAGTACGACGCCAAGGTCGTGGGTCGGGACCCCAAGACGGATTTGGCCCTCATCCGGGTGACTCCGGATTCCGCCTTTCCCAAGCCCGCCCGCCTGGGCAACTCCGACAACATTCGAGTGGGAGACTGGGTCATGGCCGTGGGCAATCCCTTCGGCCTGGGTCATACCGTGACGGCGGGGATCATTAGCGCCAAAGGCCGTGTGATCGGTGCGGGACCCTACGATGACTTCCTCCAAACCGATGCGGCCATCAACCCGGGAAACAGCGGAGGTCCCCTGTTCAACATGAACGGCGAGGTCGTGGGCATCAACACCGCTATCGTGGCCCAGGGACAGGGAATCGGCTTTGCCATTCCCATCAATGTCGCCAAGGACATTCTTGCCCAGCTCAAGTCCGGGAAGGTCATTCGCGGTTGGCTGGGAGTTATGATTCAGGACATCACTCCCGAGCTCGCTCAGTCCTTCGGCATCAAGGAAACCAAGGGAGTCATCGTGGCCGACGTGGTGGCCGACGGTCCTGCCGACAAGGCCGAACTCAAGC